>CAZHOD010000356.1:0-2183 GCA_964534075.1 uncultured Spirochaetia bacterium | reverse complement strand
AAAGGTTGCGCCTACAAAGGCCGAAATGCGCCACCATAACTGAGGCGTTACTTTTTTTATACAAATTTATTATTTGCTATGGGTGTGGCTTACATATATCCAAAACCGAACCACTTAAATTAGAGAGTGTACGTTCTGAAAATGTAATATCAGGCAGGCTCAGATGAAAATCAACAGATTTTAAGGCGATTCTATTTATTTGGTTTTAATCAGAAAATAACTTTTACCCGATCTCACAGGCGCGGGCATACGGCCTGATTTTCAATTTTCTTTTTCACTTTTTCCTTTTTCTTTATTTTCCTTTTCTTCCTCCCCCTGCTTTACCCTGTGCCTGACAGTGGCCCGCTCAAGAGGGGTCATTTCCCGGTATTTTTCATACGCCTTTTTGATAAGGTACCTCTGTTTTGGGCTTAACTTTTTGAAATCTTTATATTTTTCTATAAGCTTTTCCTTCATATGCGGCGCCATTTTCTGCCATTCCTCGTACGCTTCGAGAATCTCCTTTTTTTTCTCCTCGTCCATATCACTGTACTGCTTATATTTCATAATCAACCAGGCTTTTCTCTGAGGCGGGAGCTTTTTCCATTCACCGTATATTTTTTTCAGCCTTTCTTTTTCCTCTTTTGGCAAACTTTCCCATTTTTCTTCCAACAGCTCATAAACCCTGTTTTCCGGTTTCTCCCCGGGTTTGCCTGTTTTTTCATCCGCGGCTGAAACGCCGCCGGCAATAACACCGGCAAATATCAAAGCCGTCAGGCAATAAAAAAAATTTTTCATAAAATCCCCCCCTCACGGGCTATTTTTTTATAATAATCGAGCCTTTCGAGAACTTCCAGGCTTTCATAAAAATCCAGGTTCCTGGTAATTTTTCTTTCCTTCTCCAGTGATATTCCCTGCCTGTAACTGCCGTAATAAAAAAGCCCCGCGCCGAACGCGGCAAACAGCAGGAACGCAAGCCCTGCCCTCCTCAACGAGAATACCCCGGATACAAACTTTAAAAACCGTGCCGGCAGGCTTTCCTTTTTTTCCTCTCTCAATTTCCTTATAATAGCCCCTCTCTGCATCGCCCAGACATCTTCTGAAAAATCCGCCTTAATGGTTTTAACGGATTTTATTATATTCCTGTATTTTTCCGCTTCCGCGGCGCATTCGCCGCACTCTTTGAGGTGCTTTTTTATTTTTTCCTTTTTTCCCGGGGCCTCTGTTTCCCCGTTTATGTAATCTATTATCTCTTCCCTGTCCATTCCGCATTTTCCTCTCAAAGCTCATCGCCTCCCATCAGGGTTTTTAATTTTTCCATCGACCTGTTAAGGTGCGATTTTACCGTTCCCTGGGAAATTTTCAGTATTAAGCTTATTTCCCTTATTTTATACCCGCCGTTATGCTTGAGTATAAAAACTTCCTTCTGTATATCGGTCAGGCGTTCCATTGCTCCCCTGATTTTTTCACCGGCCGCCTTTTTTTCGTAATCTTCCTCTATATTTACAAGGTCCCGTACCTCAAATTCACGTTTTTCCTCGTCGTTTTTCATGTCGGAAAAATTTCCGACTTTTGACCTTACTTTTTCTTTTCTTTTAAAATCATAAAAACTGTTCCTCGCGATTCTGTAAATATATGTCCACAGGGAGCTTTCACCCCTGAATTTACCCATGCTCCTTATTATCTTTACAAAAGCCTCCTGGGTAACGTCCCAGGCCGTGTCATAATTAAAACAAAGGCCGTAAACCATGTTGTACACCTTTTTCTGATACTTTTTTATTAAAGCGTCTACAGCCGGCTCTTCGCCGTTCTTTACACCCTTTAAAATTTCCAGATCCTCACTGTCCATTACCGCTCCTTATGCTTAGACGGTTTTCGTGAACTTATGTTTACCACTGCGCCTGTTATATTACAGATTTTTCCACATAATGATACCGTCGTATTTACCTTCATATAAATTTTTACGCCTTCCTTTTTCATAAAACCCGTTTTTTTTATAGAGGTTTATTGCTTTGGTGTTTTTTTCGCTGGCCTCCAAGGTTATCGATGAAAACCCCTTTTTCACTGTTTCGGACTGCATTTTCCTCAAAAACTCACTTCCTATACCTTTTTTCCTGAATTCTTCCCTGACGGCCATATTCGTTATATGCAGGTAATCCACTATAAAATCTCCGGCAGCATAGCCTGCAATATCTTCTTCCCGG
>CAZHOD010000355.1:0-2185 GCA_964534075.1 uncultured Spirochaetia bacterium | reverse complement strand
TACTGAAAACGAAATAACGGCCGAGAGAATGATGGAAGACGGTATGGACATTGTAAAAGCGAAATTGCCGGCGGTTATAAGCGTTGTTAAGGATATAAACGAGCCCAGGCTCGAGTCGCTCAAGGGAAAAATGAAAGCAAAAAAATACCGGGTGGAGGAATGGTCGATTAAGGACATAGAGGCCGAGGAACGCAATGTAGGCATAAAAAATTCCCCTACAAGGGTAAAAAAAACCTGGTCCCCCAAAAGGGAGGCAGGGCAGGCTGATATGATAGAAGGAGAGGAACCGCCGGAAATAGCGGAGAAATTTGTAAAAAAAATAAAGGAACTCGGTTTTTTAAAATAGCAGGAGGTAATTATGGAAATGAATAAGGACGATTTTCGCGGCGTATGGGTGGCCGCGGAACAAAGAAGAGGCGAGATACACAAGGTTACTTACGAACTTTTAGGCAAGGGCAGGGAACTGGCGGACAGGCTGGGAACAGAACTGGCCGCGGTGCTGCTCGGCGAAAATATAAAAGAAATGGCGGACGGCCTTATAAAAGCCGGAGCGGATAAAGTGTACGTTATCGATGACCCCGCGCTTAAGGATTTCAATGACGAGGCGTACGCCCATGCCGTGGCAGAGGCCGCGAAAAAGTATAAACCTGAGATAATGCTTACAGGCGCGACAGCGGTCGGCCGGCTTATTTCCCCAGGGTTTCGGTTAAACTGGACGCGGGGCTTACCGCGGACTGTACGGATTTTGAGCTTGACGAGGAGCAGAGGAACCTGCACCAGATAAGGCCCGCCTTTGGCGGAAGTTTGATGGCCAAGATTGCCACTCCGGAGAAAAGGCCGCAGATGGCTACGGCAAGGTATAAGGTTTTCAAGCCCCTTGTGGAGGACGATTCGAGAAAAGGCGAGGTTGTAGAGGAAAAAGTGGATTTCAGCGGCGTGAATGCCGCCGCGCAATTTATGGAGTTTATAAAGGAAGAGGAAACCACCGTAAATATAGCCGAAGCGGACATAATTGTGTCCGGCGGAAGGGGCGTAGGCGGCGGAGATAATTTTAAGGCCATAAGAGATTTTGCCGAAGCAATAGGCGGTGCTGTGGGGGCTTCACGCGCGGCTGTTGACTCAGGGTGGATACCTTATTCTCATCAGGTCGGCCAGACAGGAAAAACAGTCTCGCCGAAACTTTACATAGCCTGCGGCATATCCGGCGCTGTTCAGCACCTCGCGGGGATGAATTCATCGGATATAATCGTCGCTATCAATAAGGATCCCGAGGCTCCTATATTCAGCGTCGCGAAAGTGGGAATAGTGGGGGATATTTTTAAAATACTGCCGGCTATTACGGAAAAACTTAAAAATAAATAAAATCTTGAACAACGTATCGCGGTGTGTTAAAATTTTTTCTGTAAATTAATTTTACCCGAGGGTTTACCGAGGGAAAAGGAGGCTTAAGAACATGGCTAAAAAGAAAGGCAGTAAAAAAACAGGAAAAAAGAAGATGATTTATTTCTTTGGCGGAGGAAAAGCAGACGGAGCCGGTGATATGAAATCGCTTCTCGGCGGAAAAGGCGCGGGACTGGCTGAAATGACCAGGGCGGGAGTGCCCGTACCACCGGGATTTACAATTACTACGGAAGTTTGTATCTTATACTATGAAAACGGGAAAAAAGTACCGCCCGGGCTTGAAAAAGAAATGGAAACCCAGTTGAAAAAGCTCGAAAAAACATCGGGCAAGAAATTCGGCGATAATGAGAACCCGCTTTTGGTATCCGTGAGGTCAGGGGCGAAATTTTCCATGCCCGGTATGATGGACACAATACTAAACCTCGGGCTCAATGACATATCCGTAAAAGGGCTGGCCAAAAGGACGCAGAACGAACGGTTCGCGTATGACAGCTACAGAAGGTTTATACAGATGTTTTCGGATGTCGCCATAGGCCTGCCTAAAAGCTCCTTTGAGAGAAGAATAGACCAAATGAAGGAGAAAAAAGGTGTGAAGAACGATATCGGCCTCGATACAGGCGATTTAAAACAGCTTGTGGAGGATTTTAAGAAAATATATAAAGACCAGAAAAAAACGGATTTCCCGCAGGACCCCATGGATCAGCTCAGGCTTGCCAGGGACGCTGTTTTGGGCTCCTGGATGAACGAGAGGGCCATAACATACAGAAAAATGAATGATATACCG
>CAZHOD010000354.1:0-2198 GCA_964534075.1 uncultured Spirochaetia bacterium | reverse complement strand
TTTCACAGGCCATAACACACCTCCATATTTTTACAAATTCCGTGATATTGCGGCAGTTTTTTCACAATTATTTAAGCAGGACAACCCCGCCTACGACCAGAAGGGCGCCGGCTGCTTTTGGCAGCGTAAGCGCTTCCCCGAGCAGCAAAACCCCAAGCACAAATGAAACAAGAGGATAACTTCCCACTATGGGCAGAACCCTCGAGACATCCCCCTGCTTAAGCGCGGCATAAAATAAAACCTGGGCCACGACGCTGGCGAGAATCCCGGCAGAAGCCAGGGCCAGAGCGCCTTTTACGCTTATCGCGGAAATATTAAAATGTCTATCGTCGTTCATAAGGAATAAAAAAAGCACAACAGCGCCCAAAATCGCCCCTATGCTCCTGTAAACGACTCCCATGGCAGGGCTCATTGTTTTTGACGAAAGCCCGAGTTTTTCTATTACGGGAACAACACCCCATATAAGCGACGCCGATATTGCCAGTAAAAATGCCTTCACTTTCTGCCTCCTTTGCCTCTTCTGGTTGTTTTTCCCTGAATCAACCGGCACCTCTCATTTTTTTTAAAAGTTTAATATTCACCGCGTCCATATTTTTCCCGCCGGGTGTTTCAATCAGCATAGGTACAGTTTTAAACCTTTTGTCTTTCATCAATTTTTCGAAAAAACTCCTCCCTATTTTTCCTTTCCCTACATGTTCGTGCCTGTCCGATTTACTGTTCCGCGGTGTTTTAGAATCATTGACATGAAAAACTTTAATCTTCTCAAGGCCTATAACCCTGTCAAATTTCCTGAAAACACCTTCGTAATCATTTTTAATGTCATACCCCGCCTCAAAAACATGCGCCGTATCAAAACAAACGCCGTACAACCCCCTGTTTTTCAGTTTATTAATAAGAACCGCGAGCTCCTCGAAACTCCCGCCAATCCGGCTGCCCGCTCCCGCGACAGTTTCAAAAAGAAGCTTTAATTTTATCCGGGGAATTTTTTTTGTTATAATGTTAAGGGATGTTACAATATTTTCGGCCCCTTTTTTGAACGAGCCCCCGGCATAACTTCCCGGATGAAAAATCACCGCGTCGAGCTCAAGAAGAGAAGCTCTTTTTATTTCGTCTTCGAATCCTTTTCTTGATTTACTCAGCATGGACGGATTAACGCTCGCGGGGTTTATCAGGTAAGAACCATGCGAAACAACCGCCTTTAACCCCGCCTGTTTTCTTTTTTGCCTGAAACGAGCCGCTGAATCTTTTGACACTGCCTTGGTTTTCCACATTCTCTGATTTGCTGTAAATATCTGCATCGCCTCTGCTTTTTTCCTGACAGCTTCATCGACGGCATTGTATATGCCGCCGGCTATAGAGGCATGAAAACCTATATAACCCATTATTTTTTCCTTTTTTTTGCCCTCCCTTTAACCCCGGCAAGCGTAATTTTTTTCTGCGACTGGTACCTTCCTTTTTTATCTTTATATGAAACCTCACACGCTTCATCGGCCCGCAGGAATATTACCTGCGCTATGCCTTCGCCCGCGTAAAGCTTTGCGGGAACCGGTGTCAGGTTGGCTATGGAAATAGTCACGAATCCTTCCCATTCCGGCTCAAATGGCGTCACATTGACTATAATCCCGCTCCTTGCGTAGGTCGATTTACCGAAGGTCACCGTCAGTATATCCCTCGGAATCCTGAAATACTCCATGCTCCTCGCGAGCACATAGGAATTCGGCGGCATTACGCATTCTTTCTGTTTAACCGTAATAAAATGTTCTTCTTTGAACTTCTTCGGGTCGATTAAGGTTGTTTTCAGTGAATTAAAAATTTTAAACTCATCCGAAATCCTCATATCATAACCATACGCGGAAACTCCGAACGAAATTTTCCCTTTGCTCACCTGCCTTCCCGCAAACGGGGTTATCATGCCTGCTTTTGCCGATTTTATTATCCACTTATCGTTCATTACGCTCATAGCCGCCTCCTTATGAATATTTGCGGTATTATATCACAACAGTAAAATATTTACAAAAGTAATACCTCAGTTATGGTAGGGGTATTATGGCTTTTGTAACCGCAGCCTTTACTTGTCAGCCAAAGCTTCCTGTCAGCCGAAGCTTTAGCGAAGGCGGATGGCGAAGGTGGATCGCGAAGGTGGACGGCTGCGTATAAAAACGAGACAGGGACAGAGCCCTGTTAATATGTTAGGTGAT
>CAZHOD010000353.1:0-2209 GCA_964534075.1 uncultured Spirochaetia bacterium | reverse complement strand
GTATATCTAGTCAAGCTGTTTTTTTTATAATTTTTTCACACCTTCTCAGTTACGGTAGGGGTATTATGGCTTTTGTAACCGCAGCCTTTATGGCTGCGTGCCTTTAACTACCGCAACCTGAAAGGTTGCGCCTACAAAGACCGATATGCGCCACCATAACTGAGGCGTTACCGTACTCGTGTTTTTTACCATTGATTAAACCCCCTTATACTGTTATTATATTTTATCATTTATAAATGAGGTGGAAAATGCTTAAGGTAAAGCTCGCCGGGCATAATGTGGATGTAGATGTGCTTGAAAAAATAAAGGGCCCGGGGAAAAAAGACAGTATAAACGCCACGCCCGAGACAATATCGGCCGCTTACGCCAGGATCAGCAGGGACCCCCGGCCGGTCACGAAACTCAGGGAGGCCGCAAGGAAAGAAGTCGGTAAAGCCCGCAAATCCAATGAAAATATAGTTTTTAAAATGGGGCACCATTCCGTGGCGGAGCACGCCTACCTTAATTTTGACATTACCGGGCTGTCACGGCTCGCGGCTGAATATCTCGAAGAGGCGCGGCTTTGCTCATATACGGAAAAGTCGCAGAGGTATATTACGCTAAAAGGGGACTATGTTCTGCCCGCGGAGCTTAACGCGGCGGAAAAAAAATTATTTACAGAAGCAATAAAGGCTCAGGCCAGCGCTTATAAAAGGGCGTTTCCTGTGCTTCACGAATACCAGAAGGAAAAAAACAGCGGGATGCTGGGAAAAAAAAGAGGTGAGGACACGGTCGAAGGATGGGCAAAAGAGGACGCGCGTTATATGGTAAGCATGGCGACAGAGTGCCAGCTCGGTTTTTCAGCCAACGCGCGCAACCTGGAATATATTATAAGAAAACTCAAATACAGCCCTCTGGGGGAAGCGCGGAGGCTTTCCGGCTTGCTTTATAAAAGGGCAAAAGCAGTAGTACCTTCGCTTATAATTTTATCAGACCCCGGCGCGTTTAAAAGACAGTTCGGCTGGGAAGTATCCGATGGTTTTTTAGACGGCGGAAGGGAAAAACTCGAAAAAATTTCAGCGCCCCTTGTAAAAAAACATGGTAAAAGCACGGCAGGGGCGCGGGTGAAACTTGTTGATTATACAAAAGGGGCGGATGCCGCTGTAACCGCCGCTTTAATGTATTCATCAGGCAGGGCTTCTTACAGCGGATGCCTGAAGGCGGCGAAAAAATCAGCCGGAGCGCGCGGGGCGTTTATGAAAAAATTTTTTAAAAATTTTACTGCTTTTGACGCGATGCCGAGAGAATTCGAGGCAGCGGATTTTATTTTTGAGATTGAGATAAGCGCGGGCGCTTTTGCCCAGCTCAAAAGGCACAGGATGATGTCTTTGTTCAAACAGCCGTATGATATTTTACTCGGCACCCGTATACCTCCCTCAATAGAAAAAACCGGCCTTAAAAATCTTTTTATGGGCGTTATGAGGGCATCTGAGGCCGCTTACGGGAAAATAAAGAGGAAAAAGGGGCGGGCCATAGCGGAATACGCGCTTACGAACGCGCATAAAAGAAGGGTGATAGTGAAATCAAACCTGAGGGAAATTTACCACATAGCCCGGCTGCGCATGGACAGCCACGCTCAGTGGGATATAAGGGATATATCCGCGGATATGATAAAAGAGGTTAAGAAGAAAGCGCCCTTAACAGCCGCTCTTGCCTGCGGCAAGGATAAATTTAATGAAGTTTATAAGGGGTTTATGGGGTGACGGCTAAAAAATGTCGTCGTTTTCAAAGGTAAACCCGTTGTCTGTATGGAAACAGTGGTAACCCCAGTCTTTTACGGTTGTTGTGCTGCCTTCCGCGGCAACTCCCGTGAACTGCAGGCATTCCCCGCTGTCTATATGAAAGACGCCTGTTTTTTCGGATTCCACACCGCCTGTGGCGTCGCCGGATACAACAAGATAAAGCCCCGAATCATTTTTGCAGGAAATATCGACTCCGTTGGCGCATCCTGCCATAACCAGAGCCGTAATTATAAATGCTGCCGCCATTATTTTTTTCATAAACAGCCTCCTTACAGATTAGTACAATGATATTATGTTTTATAAAATATAGCATTAAAAAATCACTAAGTCAATTGTATATTTGCCCTGGAGGTAACGCCTCAGTTATGGTGGCGCATTTCGGTTTTTGTAGGCGCAACCTTTCAGGTTGCGGTAGTTAAAGGCACGCA
>CAZHOD010000352.1:0-2219 GCA_964534075.1 uncultured Spirochaetia bacterium | reverse complement strand
AACAATTCCGGCCGCACGCCGCCTGCGGTTGTCACTGCACACCTGGGGACCCACCTTTGCTAAAGCTGCGGCGGGCAGGCAGGCAGGTACCAAATGTGTAGTGACAAAAATTCCCGCGTCACCCCCGCCATTCCCACCCCACCTGCCGGTTATAACCGCAAACCCGGGGACTTCCGCCCTCTTTTCCAAAAAGAGGGGCCTGTCAGCCATAGCTGAGGCGAAGGATGATAGGGGATATTTGAAGTAGTTGTCTTGTAGTCCCCGCACAAAAAAAAACCCCTGCATCCCCCTTTCCTCACAGAGGATAAGAAATGTAAGGCTTTACAACTACCAAAGCCAACATTTCTATATGTTAAAGGGGGTTAAAAATGTAAGGTTTTACAAAGAAATCCCCCTGTATCCCCCTTTCGGGAAAGGGGGCAAAAAGGACCAAAGCCAACATTTAAAAGGCACAAAAGTCGTTTGGTAAATGCGTGAAATTAACACAAAAATCGTCTGATAAATGCTTAAATTTTGTACAAAAGTCGTTTGACAAATGAGTAATGCCTGTGTATAATTGGGTATAAATACAAAATATAGGGGTAAAAAATGTATAGAAAATTAATTGAAAACTTGAAAAAATGGCAGGATAAAAAGAACAGGCTTCCGCTGATTTTGCAGGGTGCCAGACAGACCGGTAAGACCTGGTTATTGAAAGAATTTGGAAATACCTGTTTTGAAGATGTTCTGTATGTAAACTTTGATAATACCGAAAAGATGAACGAGGTATTTGACAAAAGCACGGATACGAAAAGAATCTTGGAGTATCTTGAGGCAGAGCACGGGAAAAAGATAGTGCCGGGAAAAACTCTCATGATTTTTGATGAGATACAGGAAGTGCCAAAGGCGCTTACCTCGCTGAAATACTTCGCGGAAAACGAGCCTGCTTACCACATATGCTGCGCCGGTTCTTTTCTTGGCGTGGGATTTCATCAGGGGACATCGTTTCCGGTGGGGAAGGTGGATTTTTTAAGCCTTGCGCCTATGTCGTTTGAAGAATTTTTACTTGCAAATAACGAGTCGATGCTCATTGATTTTGTAAGGAAGTCAGGCATGGATAAAAATGCTTTTGACGGAAAGCTTTCTGATTACATGAAAAAATACATCATAACCGGCGGTATGCCCGCGGTGGTAAACGCGTGGATAACGGAAAAAGATTTTGTACTTGTGGGTGAAGTGCAAAAAGCAATACTGGAATCATATATTAAAGATTTTTCCAAGCACGCGCCGCATAATATCGTGCCGCGCCTCAGGAACCTGTGGGACAGCCTTCCTTCACAGCTGTCAAAAGAAAACAAAAAGTTTATCTACGGCCTTGTCAGGGAAGGCGCGCGGGCAAAGGAATACGAAGAGGCGCTGCTCTGGCTTTCTGACGCAGGGTTGATAAGGAAAGTCGGCCGCGTAACAAAAACAGCAATTCCGCTCGCGGCATACGCGGATAGAAAAGCTTTTAAACTATATAATCTGGATGTGGGACTTCTAAGGACGATGGCGGGGATAGCTCCGGCTGTTATCATGGAAAACAAGGGAATATTTAAAGAGTTCAAAGGCGCGCTTGCCGAACAGTTTGTCCTGCAGGAACTGGCCTGCAAGCCGGAGATTGCCGATATATTTTATTGGACATCAGGAGCTGAAGCGGAAGTTGATTTTGTCATCACTACCGGTAAAAATATTTATCCGGTTGAAGTAAAAGCAGGCACAAATACCCAGGCCAAAAGCCTGAAGGTGCTGATGGACAAAGAAAAGTTAGGTTACGCGGTCAGGTTTTCGCTTGAGGGATTAAAGCAAAACGGTAAAATCCTGAATGTGCCGCTGTACCTGATATTTAACATAGAAGACTATATCAAAATGTTTGAAAGATAAGTCAAATTAATCGGGCTGAACCGGGGGAGCGCTTTTGTTGTAGGACTATTTTGTCAGCTTGCTAAAAAAAACCAACCGATGCCCAACCTGCGCCAAGGCTGCGGCCGGCAAGCAGGCGCCAAAAGGGTGAATTGGGCATGCGGATTATGATAGATTAATAAAAAAGAGAACATAGTCCCGGGCTTTCAGCCTTCGCCGGGAATTTCGGATGGTTAGAGGGTTGGTAGGGGGCAGATACCATGCTGCCCCGTACGTTAAAACCCGGGCAAGCCGGGTGTCTTGCCCCTACGATGTTCCAACGGGAAAGCGTAGGGGGC
>CAZHOD010000351.1:0-2225 GCA_964534075.1 uncultured Spirochaetia bacterium | reverse complement strand
CCCTCATCGTCGACTCGCCCTTCTGCCTCCAACAAAACCGGCCTCATATTTTCGTCTATTTTATCGAACATTTCGCCGGGATCGGCAACAACCCCTTTTACTGACACAGCGAACCTTCTTCCCGCGTTATCCCCGCCTTCCTCCTCTTTTTTTCCCGTGTATATAAACTCTTCATAATCTTCTTTGCTCTCATAAATATATATCGCGTTGGCCAGCACTGTTTTGCTGTTTTTCGGCCCTTTTACAATAATAAACCTTCCTGCCTCTATGTCACCGGGCAAACCGGTCCGTTTAAGGAAAAAAGATGTTTCGCCGCCGATATAAAATTCCAAATGGCTGTTCCTTTTCCTCAAAAGGTACTTATCCCCCTCCTTTTTTTCGAGGGCGCCTACCTGAAGGAAAAGTTCTTTCCTTTCTTCCGCTTCCTTTGTATTGCTTTCCGCGTCTTCTTTTACATCCGCCGCCCGGGCCGAAACCGCGGCGCAAAAGCTAACTGCCAGAACCAGTATTATTTTTGCCGGGTTCACCGGGTTTTTCACTGTCATTACCGATCTCCTCCTTTTCAGCCTTTTCACCGTTTCCTTTGCCTTCCTTTACTTTTTTACTTTCCGCTTCTTTTTCCTTTTCAGCGGCCATTCCTTCCGCTCCCTCCACCTTAGCTTTAAGATAAAACTCATCATACAGCCCCGTAATTACAAACGCGATTATCAGGTTTATTATAAGGTACTGCGAAAGGATAATAATAAAAAGCCTGTTAAACACGCCCGGCGGGCCGGCTACGTAAAAATGAAATATAAAAGGCACGACCTCGAACCCCACAAGCAGAAAAGCGAAATTCAGCCCCTTACGCAAAAAACCGCCGGGGAGCGCTTTGTAAACAGTATCATAAACCATGGCTATAAAGATCCCGATTATCAGGTTTATACCCAAAAGCTTTAAAGCGAAAAATAAAGTGGAGCTCACGGATATAATGTCTTCTCCGAAATACTTGATATATTCATCGCCAAAAAGCGCGTAACCCGCGCTTTCCAGCACAAATAAAACCACACCTACTACAAGCGATACATAAAATATCAATTTTACTTTGTTCATTTTTTCCCCCTCTTTTTATTTTTTAAATTCACTTCCGCGTCCGACTTTCTGATATAAACCGGAAGAATACGGAAAACATCCTCCACTAACGGCCTTCTTTCTTCTTTTTCTATAATCTCATTAAAAATTTTCAGCTTAATTCTTCCTGTGACAATTAAATCAATTTTACTATTTTTTGACAATAATTCAACCAAAATATTGTTTTCTTCTGAGGCAACCACGGCCGCGTTTTTTCCGGGGCCCTCCATAAATTTTACTGTTTTTTCCGTAATGTACGGGGAAATTCTTGTCAGTTTATTGTTTTCCTTCCTGAAACCGCAGGTATAAACCTCGCCCCTTGCCGCGTCAATTACAGGGTAAACCACACCGCCTTCGCCTGTTTCAACGGAATTCGCCATAATTTCCAGAGAGCTCACACCGGCAAACCCGGAGCCCGCGGCCCA
Source organism: uncultured Spirochaetia bacterium (assembly GCA_964534075.1). Lineage (GTDB taxonomy): Bacteria > Oederibacteriota > PGYV01 > PGYV01 > CAYTNY01 > CAZHOD01. The sequence continues at coordinate 690 of CAZHOD010000351.1, read as the reverse complement.
GGCAAACGCCTTGCCAACCGCCATGCCCACCCTGATTCCCGTAAAAGAACCCGGGCCCAAAACCGCTCCAAAAATCTTTGTTTCCCGGAGAGTTAACCCCGCTTTTTTCAGGGCCTCGTCAATAATCCGTATTATTGCCCTGTTATAAACCTTTTCTCCTTCAGCGTAAACCTCTGCCAGGCACCTGTCTTTTCTGAATATAGCGGCGCCCGGGCTGCTTCCGGCCGTATCTACAAGCAATTTTTCCATCAAAATCTCCCTTTTCCGTCGTCCTGTTATTTGACGTTTTAAACCCGATTTTTTATTACCATTCACCCGGATTCATAAAATTTTATTTTCCTTTTGTCCCCCCCTTTATGCTCAATAACAACCAGCCTGTCCAGGTCGGGAAAAATCTCCTTTACATTTTCCGGCCACTCTATAATAACGATCCCTTCAGTATCCGCCAGATAATTGTCCCTGTAACCTATTTTCTCCAGCTCTTCATAACTATTTATCCTGTAAAAGTCAAAATGATATATCCGGCATCCGCTTCCTTTGTATTCACGGACATAATTAAACGTCGGGCTCACAACTTCCTGTTTTGCGGCCCCGAGTTTTTCCCCGGCGCCGGATATAAACAGGGTCTTTCCTGCTCCAAGCCCGCCCATAACGCCGGTAACCGAACTTTTTTCAAGCCGGCCGGCAAAG
>CAZHOD010000350.1:0-2226 GCA_964534075.1 uncultured Spirochaetia bacterium | reverse complement strand
TCGCTCTTCGAGCTACGGCTGACAAGCCGGCTGACAAGTAAAGGCTGCGGTTACCCGTTGTTTTAGTTTTAATTTTCAGTTTTCACCTTTAAACTTTAAGCTTCGACATGAAAGGCTGCGGTTACAAAAGCCATAATACCCCTACCGTAACTGAAGGGTTACAACAGCGGTAAACAGCTAAACAGCTAAACAGCGGCCTGTTTTGTGTTGACAAACATACCTTTTTTTGTTAGTTTTTAGCGGATATAAATTTCACAAAAGGAGGACTTGATATGGCCAACCTGGATATATTGAAAAATAAGTGTAAAAACGGTAATTTTGAGAAACTTGAGGATTTATCCAATCCCGCGCTTATGAATTTTGTAGCCGAATACGCGGAGCTTATGGAGCCGGACAGTATTTATGTATTTACCGACTCAAAGGAAGACTGGGCGTATGCCAAGGAAAATTCAATTCAAAAGGGCGAGGAAAAAACGTTGAAAATAGAGGGGCATACAGTTCATTTTGACGGGCCTAAGGACCAGGGAAGGGACAAAAAAAACACAAAATTGCTTTACCCCGAAGGTGAACTGCCTGAAGGGTTAAACGGGCTTGAAAGGGAAAAAGGCGTAAAGGAAGTAAGGGAAATTATGAAGGGTATTATGAAAGGAAAGGAAATGCTTGTGTGTTTTTTCGCGCTCGGGCCCGTGGATTCTCCGTTTTATATACCGGCTGTACAGATAACAGATTCTTATTACGTGGCGCATTCGGACAATATCCTTTACAGGACAGGGTATGAGGGGTTTAAAAAAGCAAAACCGGAAAATTTCTTTAAAGTCGTACATTCGGCAGGGGAGGTGCGCGATGCCGTATCCGTTAATATCGATAAAAGGCGCGTATACATCGATATGAAGGATGAACTTGTGTACAGCTGCAACACACAGTACGCGGGTAATACTGTGGGCTTTAAAAAATTGGCGCTCAGGCTTGCCATACAGAAAGCGTCCCGTGAAGGATGGCTTTCCGAACATATGTTTGTTATGGGAATTAAAGGCCCGGGAGGAAGGGTTTCGTATTTTTCCGGAGCTTATCCCAGTATGTGCGGTAAAACGTCAACCGCTATGGTAGAGGGAGAATCCATAGTTGGAGATGATATCGCGTACCTGCGCAATATTGACGGGAAAGTCAGGGCGGCAAATGTAGAGCAGGGAATATTCGGTATAATTCAGGACATAAATCCGGACAGTGACCCCCTTATATGGGAAGTTTTAAATAAACCCGGAGATGTTATTTTCGGGAATATACTTGTTGTAGACGGAGTCCCCTACTGGAGAGGGGATGGCAGGGACACGCCCGAAAAGGGCATTAATTTTACGGGCGAGTGGCAGAAGGAAAAGAAGGACGAGGAGGGAAATGAAATACCGCACGCGCATAAAAACGCCAGGTATACAATAGTCCTCGATAAACTGGATAACTGCGACAAAAACCTTCATAATCCCGACGGAGTGGAGCTTGCGGGTATTATTTACGGCGGGCGGGATTCCGATACATGGGTTCCGGTGAGGGAATCGTTTGACTGGAAACATGGTGTAATAACAATGGGCGCGTCGCTTGAGTCGGAAACAACCGCGGCCACGCTCGGGAAAGAAGGGGAAAGAAAATTCAATGTGATGTCCAATATGGATTTTTTATCAATACCTCTTTCAAAATACCTGCGTGATTACCTGGAGTTCGGAGAAAAAACAAACAGGAGGCCTTCCATTTTCGGGTGCAATTATTTTCTGAGGGATGAAAACGGCAAATTTATTAACGCAATAAAGGATAAACGGGTCTGGTTGAAATGGGCGGAACTCAGGGCAAATAAGGATGTCGAAGCGATAAAAACCCCCACAGGCTACATACCTTTGTACGAAGACCTTAAAAAGCTTTTTAAGGAAGTTATGGGCAAAGATTATACAAAAGAGGACTACAAAAAACAGTTTACAGTCAGGGTGCCGGAGAATCTGGCGAAAATAGAAAGGATACTGGATATTTATAAAACAAAAATCCACGGCGCGCCGGAAGTGTTGTTTGATACTTTGGGCGAAGAAAAGAAAAGGCTGGAGGAATTAAAAAAAGAAAAAGGGGATTACGTAGAACCCGATAAACTGTAAAATGAGAAAGAGCGTTTTGCTTTAAAAGCCGTCCCGGGCTTTTAAAAATTATTTTTTTTAGTTTTGGTGTGGAAAGTTTAATTATTTTTTCTGG
>CAZHOD010000349.1:0-2242 GCA_964534075.1 uncultured Spirochaetia bacterium | reverse complement strand
GAATTCAAGGATTACGATACTGACAAGGAATATATTTTTGACGACGGCACGGCGATTACAGGGGAAAAAGAAAGAAATGTAATAAATAAGGTTTCGGCAATGCTGCTTTATGAACGCGGGGCGTGGCGGGACCTGTGGCCCTACAGCGGGGAACATCTGATGGCTTACGCGGGCACCGCCCGGAAAATGTTCGGCGGGACGCGCGCTTATAATATTTATGAGGCCGACCTGCGCAAATACATAGACCTTTCTTTTATTTCAGACAATAATATGTCGCTTTGTTTAAGGGGGGTTTTTGCCATGACAGAAGGCAAAGACAGGCCTTATTTCCTGGTTGGAGGCGCGGGGACACTCAGAGGGGTAGGGCACGGAGAGTATAAAGGGGATAAAATATTTTTGACAAACGTTGAGCTTCGCTACACAATGCTGAGGAATTTGAATTTACGGTTATGGCCGGCCACTTTTGTTTTACTAAAAAACATTAAAGCAGCATTTTTTAACGATTCCGCTATAGTAAAAAAAGGCGAAATAAGAGAAATTTCTTATGAGGACGTAAAAAGCGGGTTCGGAGTGAGCCTGGTGCTCGACACCTTTATTCTACAGAGGCAATACCTGCCCCTGAAATTCGAGGTAGCGAAAAGGACGGATATAGCGGATGACGCGTGGAAGTTTTATTTTACGGTCTCAACGGGGTTTTGACCTGCGGCTGATCCTGCCGTAAAAACAAAACCATACCTTTAAAGATTTACTTTTATAATTGTTTCATTGTAGTATAATAACCTGGATTATTTGCAAAAGGAGAGCGCGGATTGGAATACATACATTCTGCAATGCTGGGAATTTTACAGGGCATGACCGAATTTTTGCCCATTAGCTCGTCCGGGCACCTGGCAGTTTTTCCCGATCTGCTGGGTATGAAAGAGGGCTTTTTGGATTCACTTTCTTTTTCTGTACTACTGCACGCGGGGACCCTGGCGGCAGTTGTTTATTATTTCCGCGGCAAAGTGGCGGGTATGCTGGTTTCGTTTTTTAAGGGTTTTGTGAGGCCGGAGGAAAGAAAAAAGGAAGATTACAGAACAGGGTTGTTTATAATAATAGCTACAGTACCCGCTGTAATAGCGGGGCTCCTGCTGGGGGATTTTATCGAAAACAAATTCCGCGAGTGCAATATTTGTATAGCCTCTATGCTGGTTATTTTTGGCCTGTTTCTTTACGGGGCTGACAGGAGCGGGAAAAAGGCGCGGGAAATAAAATCAATGAATGTTTTAGACGCTGTTGTTATAGGGCTTTTTCAGGCGCTGGCGCTTTTTCCCGGAGTATCGCGGGCGGGCATAACAATGACCGCCGGGCTTATTGCCGGATATAAAAGGGAAGATGCAGCCGAATTCTCTTTCCTCATGTCCATACCTGCCATAACCGGCGCCGTCGCGTTTGAGGCCGCGTATATCCTGCAAAACGGGGCGGGGGCAGGGGCCGGTATAATATTGACAGGGTTTTTCGCGGCGCTTATATCCGGATTTTTTGCCATAAAATTTCTCATGCTGTTTGTTAAGGGCCATTCTTTTCTGTTGTTCGCCGTATACAGGGCCGTACTCGGCGGCATAATAATAATTTTTTCGGCCGCGGGTACGCTGTGAAAATTAAATTTCTGGGGACCGGCACCTCGCACGGGATTCCCGTAATCGGGTGCCGCTGTCCCGCGTGTGTGTCGAAAAACCCAAAAAATAAAAGGTTCAGGGCATCCGTTTATATTAAAGATGAAAATACAGATATTGTGATAGACATGCCGGCGGAATACAGGCTCAGGGCGCTTGAGTACGGTATAGACAAGGTTGACGGCGTGCTGCTTACCCACGCGCATGCCGACCATACCGCGGGCCTCGATGAAATAAGAAGATATAATGAACTCAGCGGCAAGTCGATGAAATTATATACATCCGAAGGTGTTTTTAGTGATATACAAAAAAGGTATTATTATATGTTTGAGGATACGCAGGCAGGAGGCGGCAAGCCGAGGGTGGATTTTATCCGGGCCGAACCTTACATGCCATTTGAAGTAAACGGAACCGAAGTGCTGCCCCTTGAGGTAAAGCACGGATGCCTTTCTATTCTGTCATTCAGGATAAAAGGGTTTGTTTACATGACGGATGTTTCGTATATACCGGATGAAACCTTTAAATACCTGGACAATGTAAAAGTGCTGGTGCTGGACGCGCTGCGTTATAAAAAACACCCTACGCAT
>CAZHOD010000348.1:441-2243 GCA_964534075.1 uncultured Spirochaetia bacterium | reverse complement strand
TAGGGGACGGTTTGTAACCGTCCCGTTTTTGGGCGGGTCACAGACCCGCCCCTACTAAAACAACGAGACAGGGGCCTCTGCAAAGAAAAAAATGCGCGGTATTTTTTTATTGACAAGAAAAGGCGGGGTATGTACAATAAATATATATAAGGGAAAAGCATGCTAACTAAAATTGTTAAAAACCGGTAGAATTAGTGTGTATACATATAAAAACGATAATGTGAAGTATTATGGCAGATAAAAAGACAACTTACAAAAAACTTGACAAAATGCAATTTGTTTTGTATACTTAATACTGCGGAGAGAAAGGCGGAATAGTTATGACGGATTCAGCGGATGAAATGAAAAAGCTGCTTTCCACAAAAGAGGTGCTTGCTATTATATGCTTTAACAAGCATCATCATAAGGAAAGAATAAGCTGCGCCCGCCTTTCGGAACTTTTAAAGGTCCCGGTAAACAAAGTGAAGGATACATGTTTATCCCTCGAGGAGCTGAAATTTGTCAGGGTTAATAAGGTGGGGCCTGATTACGAGGTCGAGCTGCTGGAGAATGAGAACGAAAAATTAAAGGGTATGATAGACGAGATTATATGGGAAAACAAGCAGGAATACGGAAAAATATATAAAAAACTCATAACAGCCGAGCTTTTGGATTTTATGGGGGACAATAAAACCTAAAACTTACTGTTACCCCACCCACCTTGGCGCTTGCCGCTTAGGCATTATGTCTTATGATTTATGTCTCATGTTATTTATCATCCCGTATTGACAAGCCCTAAAAATAAGGTATAATTATAAAAAATATAAATTTCTATGGAGGAAATATGCGAAAAAATATATTTTTAATCCCGGTTTTATTTTGTCTGGCAATAATGCCGCTTCACGCGGATATGACCCCGTATCTTAATGAATTTGACGCCGGCTCGATTGATTTAAAGGCCAAGTTCGTTATAGACGGTTTTTACGGAGCGCGCGGCGACGCCCTAAGAGCGGGCGGCACAGTTTCAACCCTGGATTTTCACCAGAGTTTTACTTCCTATAACCCCGCGTGCCTTGCCTTCCAAAAAGGGGCGGTTGTTTCCATGTCGCTGGTTCCTTTTGAATTTATAAATACTCCTCTTATAAATAATTTTACAGGGACGAATTTCGACGACACTATAAAGGACGCGATTAATTCCGAGGAGGGAGGCAAGACGCAGCTTGAGAGGCAGCTTGAGGATTCGGATATTGTTTTGAATACGGACGCGGAAATAACGGACGTCAATACCTATATAGGGCAGGTGCACAGGATAACGGGTTTCGAGGCAATGGCCCCGTTCGCGAGGGGGCAGGCGGCAGTGGCTGTGGCGAGGGAAGAAAAGTTCTCATTTGAAGTAGAAATGCTTTTGAACGGGCTTGAGTTCCTTATTAACGCGGAAGACGATACCGATCCCACTCACAACGTAAATGTCAGGGGCTCCGCGGACCTCGCGCTTGAGCTGGTTACAAAACATATCGTGACTTCGGTGGGCCTGGGAAGGAAGGTCACGAAAAACTGGGGAGTAGGGGTTGTCCTGGAAAAATATGATTCCAAAGCCGGGCTGAACGGCAGGGGTTACGCGGACGCTGTTATTACGTCGCCGATGAGCACTGATATTGTCGAGTACAATACAGGCCCCCAAAACAGCCTGGAGCAGACGGCAGTGGCGGATTTGGTATCCGATTCGTGGGGGCTCAGGCTGGGGACTTCGATTCACGCGCCCGGGGACATAGCAGAAGTGGGGCTTGATTTTGCTATAGAGCCGGAAATGCGGTTTAAAGGAA
>CAZHOD010000348.1:0-431 GCA_964534075.1 uncultured Spirochaetia bacterium | reverse complement strand
TTGACATAACGTACAGGTACCCTGATTTTGATAATATTTATTCCGATTTTTTATCGGGTGACCCGGAAACAATAGAGGAAACAGCGGATGAGGCGCAGGGTGATTATTACGTAAAACTCCCTTCTTTTATGAGGCTTTCCGCGGCATGGAAGCCCGGGCCTGTGCTGTCGCTGAACTATACAAGGTTCTTTGACGCCTTTTACCTCAAGGTGGTAACCGATGAATACGACGGGAAGGTTTTTATTAATATGACCGACGCTTTCAGGCTCGGTTTTAATTTCGAGTGGTTCCAGATAGGAGGCGGGATAATGATAGGTAACGAGGGAACGGAAGTGTATGATAAAGTAAACGGCACAGTCGAAGAGGAAAAAGAATGGTTCCCTATACCGCTTCTTTCGATGGGCTGCGTTATACCTGTGGGGGACGGGTTC
>CAZHOD010000347.1:0-2246 GCA_964534075.1 uncultured Spirochaetia bacterium | reverse complement strand
CAATATATAACATCATTTTTCGGAGGTTAAATATGAGGAAAACCGCTGTTTTGGCAGTTATTTTTGGTTTTATGTTTTCAATGAGCCTGAGCGCGTTAAGCGCGAAGGGCGGCATCACCGTAAGGGGCGGTGCGACAATGCTCAACCCTTCTTCTTTTAACGAAGATTATACACTGGCCTATAAATCTGTATACCCCGGGCTGTGGGACAGCGCCGTGGCGAGCGGCCAGGATCTAACCTCGGACGCGCTCGAGGGATTTTTCCCCCAGATTAATGTCGAGGCCAAATTTTTCCCAATGGAAAATCTCGGCATACTTTTAAGAGGGGATTTTGCCGCGGCTGAGGCATCCACCACGCTGAGCCTGGACGGGGAAGAAGTATTTGACAACCACGTGGCTTTTGAGTTTATGTACGCGGGAATTGGGGCGAGGTATTACATACCAATACCCGGTGTCAAAGGTTTTCACCCCTACGTAGGCGCTGACGGCGGCGCGTTTTTTCATTTAAACAGCTTCTGGCAGGTATGGGCCGATAGTGAAAATGAAACAGTCCGGAACCTGCTTGGGCCGCAGCCGGATCCCGAGGATCCCTACCCTTACAGCCAGACTGCGGATTTTACGGATATGTTTTTTGGCGGAAACGTGGAAGCGGGTATTGAATATCTTTTTGACGGAACCATAGGCCTTAATGTTGGAGCGGGGTACAGAATTGCCTCCTCTCCTGTAAATGTAGAATTCAGAAATACTGACACAGGAAACACACTGACAATGTCATCTGATTCCGCCAACCTCGGCGGAATTTACGCTCTTGCCGGGGTGAGCTTTTACTTTGGCGGGGAAAAAGCAGCGGCTGCAGGTGCCGCAGGAACAGAAGCAGCAGCGCAGCAGCCTGATAAAGCGGCAAAATACGAAAAGTACGGCAATTATTATTACAAGAAGAAAAATTTCAAGTACGCTGTACGGTATTTCACTGCCGCGGCCAAGCTCGCTCCAAGCGCCGCGCTTTACAAAAAAATCGGGTTCTGCTATTACTACATGAAGCAAAAAGATAAAGCAATGTACTATCTTAACAAATACCTGGAAATGAACCCCAACGACACCAGGATAAGGAACTGGCTCGGAAGGTAAGATTTATATAAAAAAAGCCCGGCAGGTTTGTTTCCTGCCGGGCTTTTTTTTTACGGAGCGCAGGAACGTGTTCCGTGCAGGTTTTGTTTGTTCTTAAATCCCTGTATATAATCCACCGAATTCTCTACAAGTCCGCGGGAATGGAAAAAACAACTGTTTTTGACAAAACAACCTCCGTCAAGAATTAAATCGGGCCTACTTTTCCCACTTTAATTCATCCCCTATTTTTTCCCTGAACCTGACTATCTCCTCCCATTTTTCTTTTGACTCGGCTATAAGCTTTTTCTTTTCCTCCATCGCGAGCTCGTTCCACCACTTTATTGCCTTATCCTTTATTTCATCCCTCTCGGATTCCGGCACTGTGCCGAAATTTTTCATTGCCTCCACTATTAATTTTTCCTGCAAGTCTATATTCAGGCTCACCCACCAATGCATCGCGTTTTTTATTGTCTTTTCCTTTCTGTCACTGCTGAGCCGGTTCCACCACTCTTCAACCGCGTTTATAATTTCCGCCCTGTCCTGTTCTGAAAACCTTTTCCACTTTTCCACAAACTCCTCGTATGCCTTTCTTTTTTCCTCCGGAGAAAGCTCACCCCACCACTCCGCGGCTTTTTTCAGAGCTTCTTTTTTCTGTTTTTTCGATAATTTATCCCATTTTTCCTTTGACTTTATTATAGCTTTTTTCTTTTCTTTTTCCTTGAGCCCGTCCCACCATTTTTTTATCGTGTCGACAAACTCGCTTTTTTCATCCAGGCTCATTTTTGACCACTCTTTTTTCAGTTTCCCGAGGGTTTTCTGTTTTTTTTCCGCGGGCATATTTGCCCAGATAATCGCGAGGGAATCATAGGTCATCATGGACTGCGAGGGCACGTAAGAATCACCGGAACTGCCGAAAAACGCCGCCGCCTCCGCCGTCATCATAACCGCAAACAATAAAATAAATATTTTTTTCATTGTTATTACCTTTCTTTTTTATAGCTTTATAATCTGTTATAGCGCTGTTTCTGTGGTTTTCAGCGCTTTTTCCGCTTTTTATTTTTTCTTTTCCGGGCGCGCAGTTCGGGAAAAAATATCAGAGGCAGGTAAAAGGTATTTAAAAACCCCCTACAAGCGCGATTT
>CAZHOD010000346.1:0-2262 GCA_964534075.1 uncultured Spirochaetia bacterium | reverse complement strand
ATACGAACGACAGAACCTTTTGGGTGCCAATATATCAGCCCAGGGCCGAAATCCTCGTGTACGGAAAACAAATCCAGTTCTTTGCCCAGTTTTCTGTGGTCCCGCTGTTTTGCCTGCTTAATCGCCTCCAAATAATTATCCAGCATCTCTTTTTTGGGAAAAGATATCCCGTAAATCCTCTGAAGCATCCTGTTTTTTTCATCTCCGCGCCAGTACGCGCCGGAAACCTTGGTAAGTTTTACTGCCTTTATTTTTTTCGTATACGTAATATGAGGCCCCCGGCAAAGGTCCGTAAATCCGCCTGTTTCGTAAATGCTCACTTTTTCCGAACCTATTTCATCCAGTATTTCAATTTTATAATTTTCATTCATTTCGGCGAACATATTTTTCGCCTCGTCCGCGCTTAGTTCTTTCCTTTTAAACGGGTGGTTTTCTTTTATTATTTTTTTCATCTCGCCCTCTATACACCCGAGGTCGTCCTCTGTAAAAGATTTTTCCCTTTCAAAATCATAATAAAAACCCTCCGCTATAGCCGGCCCTATCGCCACTTTAACCTCCGGATAAAGCCTTTTTACGGCGGCGGCCATGACATGGGCCGTACTGTGCCAAAAAACTTCCCTGCCCTCATCGTCATCAAAAGTGAGCCCTTTTATTTCCCCGCCTTCTTCCAGCGGCGCGCTGAGCCCTTTGGCCTCACCGTTTACCTTCACCGCCAGAATGCCCGCGGTATCTTTTTCAGCTGTTTTAAGAAAATTCAGGGCTTTCTCACCTTTCTCTGTTTTATATTCTTTACCTTTATATTTTAAGGTCAACGCGCTCATTTTACGCCTCCGTTCGATGTTTTCTTTAACATAAATCCTGTTGTCAGCCGCCGGGCTTGTTCGTAAGAAAAAAACTCAGCTGCTCCATTTCAAGCGCCAGGTCAACGTTCCGTACTATGATGCCCCTGTCATTTATAAGGTGCTTGCCCGCGAAATTAAGTATTCCCTTTATTTTTGTTTTTTTCAGCCTCGCGATTACCGGGCCGAGAACTTCCTTGGGGGTAGTGAGTATTATTATCTCTATTTTTTTCTTTTTAACGACCTCTTCCAGCTCATCCGCGTGATATATCCTGACGGAATTTATTTCCCACCCGGTTTTATCTGTATCCACATCAAACCCCGCCACAACCTTAAAACCCCTCTCCTCAAAACCGCCGTACATAAGAAGGGCCCTTCCGAGGTTCCCTGCCCCGATCACGGCGGCTTTCCACGCCTTATTTGTCCCGAGTATCTTTGAAATCCTGTCTTTAAGCTGCCCCACGTGATACCCGTAACCCCGCCTTCCGAACTTTCCGAAATAGGCCAAATCCTTTCTGACCTGCGCCGGGTTAAGCCCCGCGAATTCCGCCATCTGTTCCGAAGAAACATACTCGACGTCCGACGCCAAAAGGTCCGAAAAACACGCGAGGTATATGGAAAGCCTGTTTACCGTGGGAGCGGGTATTTTTTTCGTCATTTTTGGCCCTCTTTTTTAACATCGCCGAAATTCGCTATATCATCCATTTTAAAACCGTGTTCATGAGTTTTCATATACTCATCAAGCTGCTTTTTTTCTTCGGTAATTTCAAGGTTCATCGCCCCTAAAAATACCTTTTTCTGTTCCCTGTCAATTTTATTTATCCTTGCTTTTATTATATCATTTTTTTTATTCTTCAGCCTGTTCCTGTTTTTTATGAAAACTCTTCCGCTAACTCCGTCAACAATCCGGCATATAATGGAATTTTCCTCTATTTCCATTATCTTTACGTCTATATGGTTCCCTTCTTTATACTTGTTTAAAAAACTCGCCCAGGGCGAAGGGGTCATCTGTTTTATCCCAAGCAGTATCCTGTGCCTGCTTTTATCTATGCCGAGTATTCTGAATTCCTTTTTTTCCCCGGGCTTTAAAACATCCTCTATTTTATTGAAACTAAACCATGATATGTTGGAAGTATGGACAAAGGCGTCGAAATTCTCTTCCATCTCCACAAAAACCCCTTCACCTTCCTTAATTTCCCTTATTACACCCACGGCCCTGGCCCCCGCGGGGTAGCGTTCCTCCATTACGTTCCACGGGTTTTCCCCTGTCCTCTTTATACTTAAAAATATCCTGTTTTTCTGTTCATCCGGCCTTAAAACAGCCGCTGTAATTTCCTCTCCCTGCTCAAATTCATCCTCGGGGTTTCTGATTTTTCTGTAATAGGAGATCTCTCCGGCGGGAATAAAGCCTTCAAGTTCTTCT
>CAZHOD010000345.1:0-2291 GCA_964534075.1 uncultured Spirochaetia bacterium | reverse complement strand
AAAATCCAATTCTTTCATAAAAAAACAACTGAAACAGAAAGGAGCGGAAATAGACGCTTTTTATTACTGCCCGCACCACCCGGAAAAGGCGGCCATAAAGAAGTATAAAAAGAAATGCGGCTGCAGGAAGCCCGATATTGGTATGATGAAGAAAGCCGCGAAAAAATTTAATATCGACCTGAAAAAAAGCTGTGTTGTCGGTGATAAACTCAGTGACATAAAGATGGCGGAAAACGCGGGGGCGCGGTCTGTTCTTGTGCTTACGGGGCACGGGAAAAAGGAAAGAAAAAATATAAAAAAAGAAAAAATAAAACCGGATTATACAGCGGCGGATTTTATGGGCGCCGCCGGAAAAATTCCGGGTATTAATCAGGGGAAGGAGAAAAAATGAAAAAATACACGGAACTTATCAATAAGTTCAAAAAAAAGAGGATCCTGGTTGTGGGGGATTTTATACTGGATGAATATATATACGGCGAAACAGAAAGGGTCTCCAGGGAGGCGCCGGTTTTGATACTAAAACACAGGCAGGCGGACTACATGGCCGGCGGAGGCGCGAACCCCCTTATGAACATTAAAGCGCTTGGAGCGGAGCCTGTGGCTGTTTCCTGCGCGGGAACAGAGCCTTCTTCGGAAATACTTTTTCAATTACTTGATTCAAAGAAAATCAATACTTCTTTTATTATAAGGGAGCCGGGCTACACAATCCCCGTAAAGGTCCGCATAATGGCGGGGAGCGTCCACACGGCAAAACAGCAGATAGTACGGATTGACCGGGACAGCAAGGAGCCGCCTTCCGACAGAATGGAAAGGTCTTTAATAAAAAATTTAGCAGGCCTCGCGGATTCCTGCGACGTAATACTTGTTTCCGATTACGGCGGAGGCATAATGACACCGGGCGTAATATCGGCGGTCAATAAAATAGCTAAAGCCGGCGCGAAGGTGGTTGTGGATTCGCGTTATTCGCTCGGCAGGTACAGGAACATATTTACCGCCACGCCCAATGAGACAGAGGCCGGGCCGCAGGCCGGCATCGAAAAATACGGGGAGGAGGACGTAAAAAAGGCGGGAAAAAAACTTATGGCCATGGTGAAATCAAAAGGAATGATAATAACAAGAGGGAGCCGGGGCATGATGGTATTCGAGCGGGGCAGGGCCGGTAAAATACCCGCGTTCGGAAGCGAAAAGATAGTGGATGTTTCCGGCGCGGGAGATACGGTCTCCGCGATAACCGCGCTTGGCCTCGCGTGCGGAGCTTCTTTGTATGACGCCGCTTATCTCGCGAATATAGGAGCGGGCATAGCGGTTATGAAGCACGGAGTTACAGCTGTCTCCGCGGCGCAGCTGAAAAAGGCGGCGCGCAATGCGTAAAATCAGGGAAAGAAAAGCGCTTGCGCGGAAAATCGCCGCGCTGAAAAGCAAGGGTAAAAAACCGCGTTTGCCAACGGCTGTTTTGATATTATTCACGTGGGCCACGTCAGGTTCCTCAAGGGGGCGAAAGCAAAGGCGGATGTGCTGGTTGTGGGCATTAATTCGGACAGGTCGGTAAGAAAACTGAAGGGAAAAGGCAGGCCCCTGATGAATGAAAAAGACAGGGCGGAAATAATTTCGGAATTTGAATTTGTGGATTACGTTGTTATTTTCGGTGAACGCACAGTAGATAAAACCCTGAAAGCGCTTAAACCGGATTATCATGTGAAGGGCACGGATTACACAAAAGATACAGTGCCGGAAAAGGAAATGGCCCGCGGCCTAGGGATAAAAATAGCCATTGCCGGAGACAGGAAGAAACATTCTACAAAGGATATAATAAAGGAGATCGTGAAAAAAGGCCGATGACGGAAAAAATTTTAATGGACAGAACGGACGGGGTCGGGGATTTGCTGCTGACAACACCTCTTATCAGGTTTATGAAAAAAACCGGCAGGTTCGACATTTCGGTGCTCGTGTCGCCTTACGCCGCGCCGGTGCTATACAACAATCCCGACATAAGCAATTTTATAAAAATAGAGCCGGGAAAACCGCTTAACTCTGTAAATGAACTTAAGAACGGGGGATACAGGCGTGTTTACCATGTTTTTCCCCGGTTTGGAACGGGCCTGGCGTGCCTTTTTGCGGGTATACCTTCGCGTTTCGGGACGGCATACAGGTGGTATTCGCCTTTTTTGTTCAACCGGAGGGTAAAAATTCACAGGAAAGAAAATAAAATGCACGAGGCTGACTATAATATCGCGCTGGCAGGCGCTCAGGGCGGTGTTGGCCGCATCGATGACCCCCCTATGGGAACGGGA
>CAZHOD010000344.1:0-2327 GCA_964534075.1 uncultured Spirochaetia bacterium | reverse complement strand
GTTCGGCTCCGCTCCAAAGGCGGTAGAACACCCGCAAAAAGCCTTCGAAACCGTAGAAAGCTCCACGTGCACTTCCAGGCCTATTACCATTTCATATTTATTATCTGTTTCAGGCATAACTTCCTCTTTGTGTTATTTTTCTTCTTCTTTTATTTCGTCTCCGCCCTTGCCTTCTTTTTCTTCCCCGGCGGCTTCTTCTTCCTTCTTCTCTTCTTCTTTACCTTCCTCTTTTTCCTCTCCGCCTTCTTTCTCTTTCTCTTTCTCTTCCTCTTCCTCTTCTTCCTCTTCGCCGGATTCTTCCCCGACTTCTTCTTTTTCTTTTTCTTCTTTTTCCTTTTCTTCCTCTTTTTGCTTTAACTCGTCTGTTTTTTCGCCCCATTCACCGTCCGAAAGTATGACTAACGGCCTGTCTGTGTACATGGACATATCAAACCCTTCGGCGTCTATTTCATCCGAACCGCAAACACCGCACTGCAGGTTCATATCCATGTCGCCCGCGTCTTTTTGGCAGTAACGCGTAAGCGCGCCTTCATCGAACTCCCACAGCTCGAGGGGTTTATAATCCGTAACCATAACAAGAAAACCGTTTTTATTGCCGCATTTTTTGCATATCATATTACGCCTCCGTTCAAAATTTTTTACCCTTTTTTTATACAGGCGGGTTTATCTGCCTGTTTTTATTTATGTTATTTTCGGATTTTCTCCGTGCCATCCGGTTTCCCGCTGGTATAAAAAAGCCGCGTTAAACAGAGCCGTTTCATCAAAAGGTTTTGCCAGAATCTGGAGCCCGACGGGAAGATTTTGCTTGTCAAAACCACAGGGCACTGATATACCCGGCAGCCCGGCCAGGTTGGGAGCTATTGTAAAAATATCCGATAAATACATTGTAAGCGGATCTGATGATTTTTCGCCTATTTTAAAAGCCGTCGTGGGCGAGGTCGGAGTCATTATTACGTCCACGCCTCCGCCGAAAGCATTGTCAAAATCCTTTTTTATCAGAGTCCTGGCCTTTTGCGCTTTCTTGTAATAGGCGTCATAATATCCGGAAGAAAGCACGTAGGTCCCGAGCATTATCCTTCTTTTTGTCTCCGGCCCAAAACCTTTTTGACGGGATTTTTTATACATGTCTATTAAATTGCCCGCTTCTGTGCCGCGCAGCCCGTACTGTACCCCGTCGAACCTCGCCAGGTTCGAGGACGCCTCCGCGGGCGCCACTATATAATAAACATCGAGCGCGTATTTTGTATGCGGAAGGGATATTTTTTTTATCTTAGCGCCTTTTTTTTCAAAAAACTTTATGGCTTCCAGCACAGCCTGTTTTACCCCGTCATCCATCCCTTCTATGAAATATTCATCGGGTATGCCTATTACAAGGTTTGAAACATCATTTTTTAACGCGCCTGAATAATCAGGCACCTCGTCCGGAAGCGAAGTGGAGTCTTTATTATCCTTACCTGCCATATATTTGAGAAGCACAGCGTTATCCCCGGCTGTTTTTGTCATTGGCCCTATCTGGTCCAGCGACGAACCAAAAGCAATCAGGCCGTAACGGGAGACCCTTCCGTATGTAGGCCTTAAACCTGTTATACCGCAAAGCGAAGCGGGCTGCTTTACGGACCCGCCCGTGTCCGAGCCCAGCGCGGCCACGCACATATCAGCAGCCACCGCGGCCGCGGAACCGCCGGAAGAACCGCCGGGAACCCTCTCCAAATTCCAGGGGTTACGCGTGGTAAAAAACGCCGAGTTTTCCGTGGAAGAACCAAAAGCGTACTCATCCATGTTTAATTTTCCTATAAATACCGCGCCGGCCTCTTCAAGCTTTTTAAGCACTGTAGCCGTATACGGCGGCTTATAACCTTTCAGCATTTCCGCCCCGCACGTGGTCTCCACGCCTTCGAGCACCATATTGTCCTTGAGCCCGATGGGAATTCCCGTGATTTCGGTTACGTTTTCTCCTTTATCAACGCGTTTCTGCGCGGCCTCAGCCATTTCATAAGCTTTGTCCTTCATAAGCATAAGGTATGCCTTTACCTTCGGGTCCACGGACTCTATTCGGTTATAAACAGAATCAAGTATGTCCGAAGATTTTATCTCCTTTTTTATGAGCCTGCTGTGCAGGCTCTCTATTGTTTCCTCACAAAGCTCCATGTTTACTCCAATTTGAATTTTAAAAGTTACTGCAATTACAGCATTTTAGTTTTTGTCTTAGCCTTAATTTTCACTTATAAGCTTTCACTTTTAAATTATCTGCTTTACAGTTTTTTGATTTTAGTCTTAATTTTCAGCTTTAAATTATCTTAGGTACCTTAAAACCATTATTTTCCACA
>CAZHOD010000343.1:0-2334 GCA_964534075.1 uncultured Spirochaetia bacterium | reverse complement strand
TCCCTGGTGTTTCTCACATCATCAAGCGCGGCAGAGTGGGCCCGGTAAACTGAATTGGATTTCGGCGCGCACGCGAGGTAAATCGCGGCCTGGGCCAAAGCAAGCTCCCCTTCGGGGGTTCCCAAAAAATCATATGATTCTTTCGCGTTAATTGCCACGGCAAGCGCGCCCGGGTCTGCGTTGCCCACATCTTCGCTCGCGAACCTTATAAGCCTCCGGGCTATAAACAAAGGTGCCTCGCCCGCATCCAGCATTCGGACAAGCCAGTAAAGCCCGCCATCGGGGTCACTGTCCCTCAGGCTTTTATGCAGGGCTGAAATCAGGTTATAGTGTTCTTCGCCGTTTTTATCGTAAATAAAAGTTTTTTTCTCCGCGACGGACCTTATATCCTTAATGGTAATTTCATATTTTTTTTCCTTTTTTACGGAATCCACCATCTCCAGAAGGTTCAGCGCCACGCGGGCGTCGCCGTTTGACAAAACATCCAGCGCCTCCATGGCTTCGCCTGTTATGTCAATTTCCCTTTTCCCCAGCCCTTTTTCTTTATCTTTTAAGGCCTTTAATACAATACTTTCTATGTCTTTGCCCGAAAGCGGCTCGAGTTTTATAACCCTGACCCGGGAAAGCAGGGCGGAAACTACCTCAAAAGAAGGATTCTCAGTGGTTGCCCCGATGAATATTATGGTGCCGTTTTCCACATGAGGAAGAAAACCGTCCTGCTGGGCCTTATTAAACCTGTGAATTTCATCTACAAATAAAATAGTCTTCCTGTCGCCCCTTAAATTAAGCTTTGCCTTCTCAATAACGGCTTTTACTTCTTTCATGCCGCTGGTAACGGCGGAAAGGCTGATGAATTCCGCTTTGATATACGCAGCTATAATTGAAGCTAAAGTTGTTTTCCCCGACCCCGGCGGGCCCCACAAAATAAGGGAAGGCGCTTTTCCTTTTTCCAGCGCTTTCCTTAAAAAACTCTCACTGCCGACAGCATGGTTTTGCCCTACAAATTCATCCGGCGTTTTGGGCCTCATCCTGTAAGCGAGGGGCGGGATTTCCTTATTTTTTACCTTATTCCCGGAACTAAACAGGTCCTGCAACAGGATCCTCCTAACAACAGTTTATTTATAAAGCGGGTTGATCAGCAGGCCGGTAGCCAGTTTAGGAAGAAAATACGTCGATTTCCGGGGCATAATTTCCCCGCTATTTGATATTGTTTTTACTTCCTCCACGGAAGACGGCCTGAGTAAAAAAGCTATATCAGCGTTATTTTTCTTTACTTCAGCGAGGGCCTCATCTGTATCCTGGGTATACATTACTTCTCCTTCAGCCACTGCCTCTTTTATTCCGGGCAAGTCCTTTAAAATAAGGTTATGCAGTATACACACGTCCAGGAAATAGTATTCGAAAATATGGCCATCCCCGAGTATTTTTTCGTACTCTTCTTTTTTAAGAGTAAGCAAAACTTCTTTGCCCCTGTAAGCTGCGCCTAAACATTTTTCCCCCGGCTTTCGCATCATCATTCGCTTAAGCCCGCCTTCCTTTCCGGCGTCCTCTACGCGGAAAAATTTCCGCAGATTGGGGCTTTCAACAAATTTATCCACCGGGAATTTTTTGAATACCCGGTGCGTCGGTAGTATTGAAATACCCGAATATTCCATGGAAATAAGGCACATCATAATATAACTATAAGCCCCTTCTTCCCCTTCACCCTTTTTTTTCATTTCATTCCTGAAATTAAGGGCTGTTTCATAACGGTGGTGCCCATCAGCAATATAAAGCTGTTTTTTTCTGAAAGTTTCCGTAATTTCTTTAATATGGCCTTCGTTACTCACTTCCCATAGCCGGTACCTCATTCCTTTATCGTCATAAAAATCATAAAGCGGCCTGTTTTCCTTTATATAAAGCCTTGTTATGGAATCAATTTTTCTGCCTTCATCGAAATAAAGGGATAAAATCGGGCTGGTATTCGCTTTTGTCTGCCTCATAAGTTTAAGCCTGTCCTTTTTGGGCCCGGAATGGGTCTTTTCGTGCGGCAAGACTGTTTTTTTATCGAATTCTTCTATCTTTACCGCCGCGAAGAAACCTGTCATTTCCTTTTTTATGCCCTCCGGCAGCATATATTCCTGGGAACATATATAATAACCGTTGTCTTTTTTTCTTTTAAGCACACCCTCGTTTTTCCATTTTTCCAAAAACCGCCCGGCTCTTGTATACTTGTCATCACCTTCCCCGCCTCTTTCCTCTTCCTTCCCCCTGTCGACCCGGCATATATTGTATTCACTTTTGGAATAATAACCGTCTATTTCCTGCTCCTTTATAATATCATAAGGCGGCATA
>CAZHOD010000342.1:0-2336 GCA_964534075.1 uncultured Spirochaetia bacterium | reverse complement strand
AACGCCGCGGCGTGAAAAGAATAATCAGTTGCCTGGTATACGATTATTTTATAAAAATGGGTAGGCACGGGTATCCGGCTTCTTCCGAGCCTTCCGTAATTGTCGCGCCGCCCGTCGGAATCGAGGTCCACAAAAACCGGGCCCGCCATTATCCACACTTCTTTTTTTTCCTTCACAAATCGCCTTATTTTTTTTTCGAGCGCCCTCCAGGGCCCCCTGTTAAGCTTATGGTGCATCGGGCAGATATTGGAAAGGTAATGCGTCTTTTTCATCATTTCTTCGCTCCTGAGCATGTCCCGAAGGGGAACCATCCTGGACCTGTCATACATCCCCCTGTCAGCGTAATCCGAAACCTTCGCGCTGTATTTCTTTTTTACCTCCGGATCGGGCCTGTACCCCCGCACCATGCGGACATTGTTTCTGAGGTGCTCTTTTTTAAGGCTGTAGGAAACCCAGAGGGGTATCTTATCGCGGCTCGAGTAAAGCATTATAAATCCGCCTTTGTTCATAAGCATCCCGCCTCTGGAGGGCATACCGAACCTTATATTATAACTCCTGTTGAGGTCATAAGCAAAAAGGGATGAAAAACAAAAGACAAAAACCGGCAATAAAAATTTCCTGTTCATTTATCTTCCTGTTTTATTTTTTTCAGCCTTTTATACATAATAAACGTCGACGCGGCGAAAAGCGGCGCCATTATAATGTCGGGCGCTGCCCCGGCAACTTCATCGAATACAGGGGCGTAAGCCGCCGCCGAGTTCCATTTAAAAACAATGTTCCCGGATATCCCGGAAAATATTCCCCCGAGCATAAAAGTAAGCACGGTCAGAATGCCTATGACACCCAGCACGCGCCAGAAATTTCCGTCCACCAGGCGCTTGCTTTCCCTAAGGCATCCCGCGACATCCCTCTCTTCATAAGCCGCGACAGCGTCGGCCACGCCCCATATAACCATCACATAAATTCCGGGTATTAAAAAGGCGACGAACCCGGCCATCGTGGCCGCGAAAACAACCGCCGCCACTCCGAAAAAAAGAGGGAACCTTTCCATTGCCCCGGCTAAGGCTTTTTTTATTGTTGTCTCTTTATTAAAATATTTTCCCGCCGCGTAATAAAGCATGGCCAGGGCGCCCCAAAAAAATATCACGTAATAAAGCAAATAATCTATAAGAATTTCCTTTGCCGCGCCTGTATCGTTTATGAACGCGATGTTCGCGAGTACTCCTGCCTGGCTAAAAAGCGCCAAAACAAAAAAACCGGGGAAATTTTTCACCACCATTTCAAAAGAATCCTTAAGAACATCATTAACGCTGAGCTTCATTCTTCCCTCCCGATGAATTCCGTATTCCGGATAGAAACAATTTATAATTCATATTTATATTCATATTAAAAACAATTGTTTGTTTTATGTTTTAATTTTAACCTTTCAGTTTTAAACTTTAAGTTTTAAGTTTCAGTTTATAACCATCCCCACCCTTACGTTCCAGCCGGCGTTCCACTCGTTGACATTTTCGGGCCCGGCGGTAATCGCGAAATTTGCCGCGTCAAACAGGGCCAGCATCGCGCCCTGCATCATAATCCCCAGCCCGTTGCCCTTTATCTCCTCGTTTCCGAACCCCAAAAGCAGGGCCCCTCCTGTAATATATACCAGATCCAGCACAAGGTTCCTTCCCGAAATATCATGAAATTTCTGCCGTGCTGTAGCCGGGTCCCTTTCCCTTTCCGCCCAGTTTTTATCGTAAACCGCGAAGCCTGTCTCGGCAAGCCCCCAGAAAATGTTCTGCAGCCCTGCCCATGTTACAAGCCGGTTATCCCCTGCCGTGGATGCCATGCCTATTCCCGCGCCAAGCGAGACAGCGCCCAGGCCCAAATAAATATTATTGGCTGTTTCCATATGTTTATAAACATCATAAACTATATACTCCCGCTCATTGACCGTCCTCACCACGGGCCTTCCATCCTTTTTTCCTTCTTTTCCGTTTTCCGCGGCTGCCGGCGCGGAAAATAAAAACAAAACCATCGCGAATAACAAAATTTTTTTTCTCATGCCCACCGCCTTTATAGAAAATTCGCGGAACACGCGGTTTTTAATGCCATCTTTTAATTAAATTCCGCGTTCGCGCTCAGATAATACCGGTTTTCCGCCGGCATTTAAAAAAAAAACGCTTTTTCCCGCGCCGAACATCACACGCTTGATTTACCTTCCTGCGACAAATATCCTTCCCTTTCTTTCTACCACATTATTGCCTGTCCTGTAAATATAATAATAAATCCCTGTGGGATACCTCAGTTACGGTAGGGGTATTATGGCTTTTGTAACCGCAGCCTTTCATGTC
>CAZHOD010000341.1:0-2353 GCA_964534075.1 uncultured Spirochaetia bacterium | reverse complement strand
GCCGCGGTTTCATTTTTAACCTTTTCAATAACTATAGCAAAAACCCCGGCTTTTTCAAGCGCCGCGGCGTCTTTTATGAGTTTTTCTTTTTCTTCGGGTAATTTTCCCGCTACAGGATAACCGCCGTACCTGTTCACGGACTGGGGCTGCAGCCCTATATGCCCCATAACCGGGATCCCCGCTTCTGTTATTGCCTTTACCTGCCTGATAACCTCCGCCCCTCCCTCGAGTTTTACCGCCTTAGCGAGGGTTTGTTTTATTATTTTTCCGGCGTTTTTTACCGCGTCCGGAGCCGACGCCTGGTACGAAAGAAAAGGCATATCGGAAACAACAGGAACGCCCTGCGACCCTTTTATTACGGCCTGCGTATGGTAAATAACCTGGTCAACAGTAACCGGCAAAGTATTTTCATACCCGGCAAAAACCATGCCCAGGGTGTCCCCCACAAGTATTAAATCGGCGCCCGCGCGGCTTACATAAGACGCGGTCAGATAATCATATGCCGTAAGCATCACTATCTTTTTTTTATTCTTCAGTTTTTTAATGCCCGGTATGGAACCCATTTTTATCCCTTCCCCGGCGTAAAATAATTAATCCCGCCTTTCACACCGAGTATGTAATCCCTTATCACGCCGTAAGAACCGTCCTCCGCAGTGAAATCCACATCGTCGGTATTTACTATCACGAGGGGCGAGGACGTATAATGCGAAAAAAAATGATTATAGGCCTGTGACAGGTCATAAATATAATCTTTGGGTATATGCTTTTCATAAGAACGACCCCTTTTTTTTATGCGTTCCGCCAGCACATCCGCGCTTGCCTGCAGGTATACCACAAGGTCCGGTTTAAGTATCTGCGAGTCTTTCACAATCGCGGAATAAATCTTTTCGTACAGGTTAAGCTCATTTTCGCCAAGCGTAATATAAGCGAATATCCTGTCTTTTTCAATAAGATAATCCGAGACTATTTTTTGGGCAAAAAGGTCCATCTGTTTAAGCGGTTCCTGCTGCCGCGCTCTGTTCAGCAGAAAAAAAAGCTGGGTTTGCAGGGCATAATTTTTCATATCCCTGTAAAAACGCTCGAGAAACGGGTTATTTTCGACTTCCTCCAGCACCAGCCTGGCGGAAAGGTCCTTCGCGAACCGCTTCGCGAAAGTGGTCTTTCCCACGCCGAGTACACCTTCTAGGGCAATATAGTTAAATCCGGCCATCAGACAGCTCCTATGATGTTGGCCTTTCCCGTGTCACCGCACTTTTCAAGCAGTTCTTTTACAGTCAGCCTGAGTTCGGGATGAACAAAATTTCCCGCTATTTCATTAAGGGGAATAAGCACAAATTTTCTTTTCTCTATTTCAGGATGCGGAATTAATAATTCTTTTTCTTTAATTATTATATTATTATAAAACAATATGTCAATATCAATAATTCTCGGCCCGTGTTTTACTCCCTTTTTTCTGCCCATTTTTGCCTCAATTTTCTTAACAACGCCAAGCAAATCCGCGGGTTTGGCTTCTGCCTCCGCAAGAAGGCACATATTATAAAAATCTCTCTGCCTGAAATAACCAACGGGAGCGGTTTCATAAACCGATGATTTTTTTAGCGCCCTGATATTGTATGTTTTCAGCAGCTCCGCGGCTTTTTTCAGGTTCTCCGCCCTGTCCCCCATATTCGAGCCAAGGCCGAAAAATATTTCAGCCATCAGAGCTTTACTTTCTTAAGCCTCTCCAGCGCTTCTTTTATAGCGCCCTCTTCAAGTGTCAGGGCTATCCTGAAATATTTATCAGCCATCTTCCCGAACCCTATGCCCGGCGTTACCATAAGCCCGGTTTCGGCAAGCACTTTTGCCGCGAAATCCATGGAAGTGTAACCTTTGGGCACCTTAACCCATAAATAAAGTGTGGCTTTAGGCTCCAAAAACTCATAGCCCAGCTCTTTTAAGCCGGCCGCAAATGCCTGCGCCCTCTTTTTATACCTGTTCCTTATTATCTCAACTTCGTCCTCGCAGTTTTCAAGGGCCCACGCGGAAACTTCCTGTACAGCAGTAAATGTACCCGAGTCCACGTTTCCCTTTATTTTCGCGAGCCCGTTCAGTACATTCCTGTTTCCGACAACAAAACCGCTTCTCCACCCTGTCATGTTATAGCTTTTGGACATGGAAAAGAACTCCACTGCCACGTCCTTCGCGCCTTCGGCTTCCAAAATGGATACCGGTTTGTCATTGTCATTAAAATAAATCTCGCAGTAAGCGTTGTCCTGCGCGATTATAAAATTATGCTCTTTCGCTTTTTTTACGGCTTTTTCATAAAAATCCTTCCCCGCCATTGCCGATATAGGGTTGTTGGGATAATTCAGAA
>CAZHOD010000340.1:0-2413 GCA_964534075.1 uncultured Spirochaetia bacterium | reverse complement strand
ATAGTGCCGGATATAATGGGCAACCTGCTGGCAGGGAACACGAGGCTGGGTTATTTTGGCGGTACTACGCTTTTGATACTTGTTGGTGTGTCCCTTGATACGGTGCAGCAGGTCGAGTCGCACCTTTTAATGCGGCATTATGACGGCTTTATGAAAACAGGAAGGATAAGAGGAAGAAGAGGATAATACAACTTAAAGTTTAAAACTGAAAACTAAAAATTGAAAACCGAAAACCGGAAAGTGGAAACCGGAGACATAAACAGAAAGGAGTTTGATATGATATTTATTTTACTCGGCCCTCCGGGGGCGGGAAAAGGAACTTATTCGGAAAAGCTTATTGATATTTACGGAATTCCGCAGATATCCACGGGGGATATCCTCAGGGCGGCTGTAAAAGAAGGTACCGACATGGGGGAAGAAGCGAAGGCATATATGGACAAGGGAGTCCTTGTGCCGGATGAAGTTATAGTGGGTATTGTTGAGGACAGGATAAAACAGGATGACTGCAAAAACGGGTTTTTGCTCGACGGATTTCCGAGGACAGTGGAGCAGGCAGACGCGCTTGAGTTTATTTTTAAGAAAAACAACCTGAAACTGGACAGGGTCATAAATATAGAGGTAAAAGAGGACGTGCTTTTTAAGAGGCTGACGGGCAGGCGGCTCTGCAAAAACTGCGGCGCTTCCTACAATGTCAACACGATGCCGCCGAAAAACGTAGGGCTCTGCGATAAATGCGGCGGCCCGCTTTATCAGAGGGATGATGATAAGGAAGATGTAATAGCCAACAGGCTGAAGGTATATGAAAGGCAGACAGAACCCCTTATAGATTATTACAGAAAAAAAGGTATTTTAAGGGATGTGAACGCGTCCGAAGGCACGGTAGGCGAGATAGTGGAAAAGATACGGAAAGAACTGGAATAGTAATTTAAATGATAGAGCTTAAAAACAGCGCGGAAATAGAGAAGATGCGTAAAAGCGCCGCTGTTGTGGCGCGTGTTCTTAAAAAATTAAAGGAGGCCGGGCAGCCTGGAGTTACTACAGCGAAGCTGGATGAGATAGCCAGGGGTATCCTGAAAAAAGAAGGCGCGAGAGCGGCTTTTTTGGGATACCGGGATTTTCCCGCGGCGGCATGTGTCTCAATAAATTACGAGGTTGTTCACGGGATACCTTCCCAAAAAAGAAAGCTGAAAGAAGGAGATATAGTAAGCGTTGATTTCGGCGTTGAACTGAACGGTTACTACGGCGATGCAGCCCTGACATTTGGCGTCGGAAAGGTCAGCGGCACCGCCAGCCGGCTGATGGAAGTTACAAGGAGCGCCCTGCATTGCGGCATAAAAATGGCAGGGCCGGGAAACAGGCTCGGTGATATTTCCTCGGCTGTGCAGGCCCACGTGGAGAAAAACGGATTTTCGGTAGTACGGGATTTTGTTGGGCACGGGATCGGCAGGCAGCTGCATGAGGATCCGATGGTGCCTAATTTTGGAAAGCCTGGGACAGGCCCTGAGCTCAGGGCAGGGATGGTCCTCGCCATAGAACCAATGGTGAATGAAAAAGGGCATGAAATTATAGTAAAGGATGACGAGTGGACGGTGGAAACAAAGGATAAAGGGTTATCGGCCCATTTTGAACACGATGTCGCTATCACGGAGAACGGGCCCGAAATCTTAAGCAAATAAACCCGGGCGCGCCGGGAAAACAAGTAAAAGGAGAGAGATGTCAAAGGAAGACCTTGTAGAAACAGAAGGAACAATAGTTGAGCCGCTCCCAAACGCGACATTCAGGGTGGAGCTTGAAAACGGGCACAAGGTGCTGGCCCATGTTTCGGGCAAAATGAGGATGAACTTCATAAAGCTGCTGTCCGGTGACAAGGTTACGGTACAGCTCTCGCCCTATGACCTTAGCAAGGGCAGGATTATTTACAGGCACGGGAAAAAAAGAAAAAAATAAACGAGGTGTGGCAGTAATGAAAGTAAAGGCGTCTGTTAAAAAAATATGCGAGAAGTGTAAAATCATAAAGAGAAAAGGAAAAGTAAAGGTGATATGTACGAACCCCAAGCATAAACAGAGGCAGGGGTGATTTTTATATGCCGTATGGCTATACTGCGGGCATGAAACATTATATAAACACGGAGGTTTAAATTTGGCACGGATAGCGGGAATAGATTTACCGAAAAACAAAAGAATAGAGATAGCCCTGACTTATATCTACGGGGTGGGTATTTCTACATCCAGGAGCATTCTTCAGGAAGCCGGAGTTTCGCCGGACACAAGAGTATTTAACCTGACGGAGGAAGAGGCGCACAGGCTGCAGGAAACCATAGTAAAAAGCGGGCTGAAAATCGAGGGTGATTTAAGAAAAGAAGTGTCACAGAATATAAAGAGGCTTATGGATATAGGAAGTTATTCGGGAATG
>CAZHOD010000339.1:1414-2426 GCA_964534075.1 uncultured Spirochaetia bacterium | reverse complement strand
GCCGGGCTTACGGCAGCGGGGGAACTCGCGAAAATGGGTTACAGCCCGGTTATTTTCGAGGCGCTTCACATGTCCGGGGGGGTGCTTGTATACGGCATTCCCGAGTTCAGGCTGCCGAAAACAATAGTGCAGCGTGAAACCGATTACTTAAAAAGCATAGGAGTGGAGTTTAAACTGAATGTTATTATCGGTAAATCCTATACAATAGACGACCTTTTTAAGCTCGGTTATAAAGCTGTTTTTCTCGGCGTCGGCGCGGGTACGCCCATGTTCCTGGGAATACCCGGTGAAAACGCCAAAGGGGTATACTCATCCAATGAATTTTTGACCAGGATAAACGCGATGAAGGCTTATAAATTCCCGGAATACGACACCCCGGTAAAGCTGGGCAAACGCGTTGCCGTAGTCGGCGCGGGAAACGTTTCAATGGACGCGGCAAGGTGGGCGCTCAGGCTCCCTTATGTAGAGGAAGTGCACCTGATTTACAGGCGCTCAGAAGCCGAAATGCCCGCGAGAAAAGACGAAATAGAACACGCTAAAGAAGAGGGGATAATATTCAACCTGCTTACCAACCCGGTAGAGGTTTTACAGGACGAAAACGGCTGGGTGAAGGGTGTAAAATGCGTAAAAATGGAGCTTGGCGAGCCCGATGACTCCGGAAGGCGCAGGCCCGTACCCATAGAGGGCTCTGAATTTGTAATTGACATAGATACTTTGATACCCGCGCTCGGCACAAAAGCCAACGAGCTTATGACATCCGATGTCCCCGGGCTTAAGCTCAATAAAAAAGGGTATATCAAGGCAGATGCCGAAACATGCAAAACCTCGATCGAGGGTGTTTTTGCCGGAGGAGATATTACCACGGGCTCGGCAACTGTTATTGCCGCCATGGGCTCGGGTAAAAAGGCCTCAAGGGCCATTGATGATTACCTGAAAAATATCATTAAATAAAATTTCGTAAAACCGCCAAAAGGCGGGGCCGTATAAGCGCGGCCCGCCCTTTTTTTCTGTA
>CAZHOD010000339.1:0-1404 GCA_964534075.1 uncultured Spirochaetia bacterium | reverse complement strand
TAACAGACAAAAAAGCCGGGCGGAACTTTCATCCGACCATATATATGGAAAAAAGAAGGGCGAATCAAATAAATCCGATAATTTACAATTCATGCCTCAAAAATATAAAAAAGAATATAAATTAAAACACCGCTTTCATTGAAAGGCATAATTTAATTTATAAAGAAGTTTTTTTTCTGAACAAAAACAGGGGAGGGGTTTTGCTGACAATCTCCCGGCTGTTTATGAAGCGCGGAAGAAAGCCGTGTTTTTTTTTTCCGGCAGGGGATAATCACCCCTGCCGGAATTTCGGGAAAATAGCTCCTGCTCAAAGAACGCAAGCCTTTTTTTAAAGGCGTATTTTTTTACCCTGTGCTTACAGAGCAAGGTAAAGCCTCGCGAGAAAATTGTCTATCTGCGTGTGGTTTACTTTTTTATTGTCCTTTCCGGCGTTTTTTAAATCTTTTTTCTTCACAAGGTATTTAAAACAGTCCTGATTGCTCATCATAAGGCCCTCGTGGTTATCAATGTCCGTCAGCGTCCTGGTGTGTTTTCTTCTTTCCTTTTTTCTCATTTTCTTCCTCCGTTTTTATTGGTCAAATTTTTTTATATCGTATCCGGGGTCCCAGCTTCTCAGCAGCTTCCTGATATGATACCTTGTTATGTGGCCCGGTTTTGTCTTTCCGTTGAACCACCTGTTCACGGTTGAGAAGGCTACCCCGAGAATATACGCTACCTGTTCCTGCGAGTATTTGTTTTCCAGCCTGTACCTGTCAAGTTGCCTTATGAGTCTTGTTTCCATTTTTATCTCCTTTATTTTCTTAATTGCATTATATAGCATATTATATCATTTGTCAAGTAAAAAAAACAAAAAAAAATTTTTTTTTATCCGGGAATTAAGGATAAAATTTTTCCCGGTAATTTAAAGGGTTTTTATGGAAAAACAGGAAAAGGTTAAACGAAAAAATTTGATTTTTTTTAAAAAAAGTTATATGCTGTTTATAAAACAAATAAGGCCGGCTGAATGAAAAGAAAAAAGAAACAAAAGAAAAAACAAAAGAAAGAATATTTAAAAACCTTTCCGGCTGTTCTTGCCGCGGTTTTACTTGTTGCTGCCTGGATCGGAATAAAGCATAAAATAGAAACCAGGCACACGGTAAAAATAATAACGATTCCGGCGGCGACGAAAGTTAAGGCCGCTGTTTTTTATAAAGAAGGGGAGCCAATAAAAAAAATAAAATTCAAACAGGGAGGTGAGTATTATATTCCGGTTATTTCTCCGGGCGCGAAATACCTCGCGGTAATAAGGACAAAACACGAAACCCCGGGAAAAAGAAAAAATCCTCCTTTTCTTGCGCTTTATAACCGAAAAGGGGAAAAGTTGTTTTCCGTAAAGCCGCCCGAAGGTGAAATTTTCAGGGGAGT
>CAZHOD010000338.1:0-2431 GCA_964534075.1 uncultured Spirochaetia bacterium | reverse complement strand
GAAATCGCTCGAGCCGATGCACCCCGTTGTTTCATATATTTTAAAGCACAGGGCGCTTGTGAAACTTAAGACGGGATTTCTTGATGTTTTAAGAGGGTTTGCCGGGAAAACAGGCATGGTGCGCCCGTCCTACAATCAGGCGGTGACCGCTACAGGCAGGCTTTCGGCATCCAATCCCAACATTCAGAACATACCGGTAAGGGAAAAAGAGGGGAAAGAAATAAGGAAGCTTTTCCTGCCCTTAAATAAAGGGGCGAGGATTTTAAGGGCGGATTATTCACAGATAGAACTCAGGATACTTGCGCACCTTTCGGATGACAGAGGGCTAAAGGAAGCCTTCCTTGAAAATACGGATATCCATACAAAAACCGCCTCGGAAATATTCGAAAAGAAACTAAGCGGGGTAACGCCCGCGGAGCGCAGGGCCGCTAAAACAATCAATTTCGGTATTGTTTACGGGATGAGCCCTTTCGGCCTGGCAAAGGAGCTCGGGATATCGCATCCCGAGGCCGCGGAATATATCGGCAGATTTTTTGCCACTTTTGCCGGGGTAAAAAAATACCAGGAAAGCACAATAGAAGGGGCAAGGAAAAACGGTTATGTGAAGACGCTTTCCGGAAGGAGACGGTTTATTAAAGATATAAACAGTAAAAACAGGACGGTGAGGGAATTTGCCGAAAGGGCGGCGATAAACGCCCCGGTGCAGGGAACAGCCGCTGATATGATAAAAATTGCTATGGTTAATATAGACAGGTACACGGAACAGGAGGGCAGTAAGGTGAAAATGATAATGCAGGTGCACGACGAGCTTGTTTTCAGCGTCCCGGAGAAAGAATTAAACCGGTTTAAAAATAAAGTTGAGGAATTTATGGAAAACGCGATCAGGCTTTCCGTGCCGGTAAAAGTAAAAACAGGCGCCGGGGGTAACTGGTATGAGTGCGGTTAAAAGGGGGGAAGTGAAAAAGAGGCCCTTTGTAGCGGGGATAACGGGCAAAACCGGCGCCGGTAAGAGCGTGGCGTCGGCGTTTTTGCGGCGAAAAGGGTACAGGGTCATAGACGTGGATTCTTTCGCGCATACCCTTTACGAAAAAAAAGGGCCGCTTTATAATAAAATTACCCGGGCGTACCCGGGTTGCGTATCCGCCCGGACAGGTAAAATCGACAGGCAAAGGCTGGGAAAAACGGTTTTTTCGTCAAAAAAAGAGTACAGGAAGTTTACTCCCTTGGTTTTTCCCGCCTTAAACAGGGCGCTGGACAGGGAAATCAAAAAATATTATGGCGGAATGGTTTTTCTTGATATGGCCGTCCTGTTCGAAAGCGGGTTTTATAAGAAAACGGATTGTGTTATACTATTACTCGTTTCTGAAAAGAAAAGAAAGGCAATGGCAAAAAGCGCCCGTTCGCGCGCTAAAACAGAAAAAGTGTCGCGGTTCCAGGATATATTCGGGACATCGAAAAAGATTGCATTAAGCGATTATATCCTTTATAATAATAAAAACAGGGAAGTGTTGTACAGAAAGATAAATAATCTGGCGGAAAAACTGAGGAAAGGTGTTTATGGGAGAAAAAGAGGAAAGAATAAAGGCTCAGGAAGAAAAAGTAAACAAAATACTTAATAAAATAAAGGCGCTTCCCACACTTTCTCTCGTGGTAGCAAAAGTAATACAGGTGGTTTCCAACCCTTTGACATCAGCCTCGGACCTCAGCAAAATAATATCCGTCGACCAGGCGCTTACCGCGAAGGTTTTAAGGCTGGCTAATTCCGCTTTTTACGGGTTTCCTTTCAGGATTAAAAATATAACGCAGGCAGTATCCATACTGGGGTTCGATACAATAAGGAACCTGGCGCTTACGGTATCAGTATATAAAATATTTACGGGCGAGAGCGGCAGTGACGATGAATTTTCGCACCAGGAATTCTGGAAACACTGCGTGGGAGTCGCGATATGCGCCAGCCTGCTGGCTAAAAAAATAAAGTACCGTTCCCCTGAGTCCGCGTTTACCGCCGGCCTTTTGCACGATATCGGAAAGAACTTTTTCGACCAGTATATGCACAAGGAGTTCAGGGAAGCGCTTAAATACGCCAGGGAACATAAAATGCCCGTGTATGAGGCGGAGAAGGAAATTATAGGGATAGAACATACAAGGATTGGAACATGGATGGCGGAGAAATGGAACCTGCCGAACGAGCTTAAAGCAGGGATAGCGGCGCACCACAACCCCGACTCAGAGGATGAGGAAAACGTTATGGCGAATATTATTTACGCCGCGAATATACTTTGCAAGAAAAAGGGCATAGGATTCGCGGGAGATGAAATACCAATGCCGCTCAGCAGGGAAGCGAGGGAACTTCTTTTACTGGACGAGGGGCAGGAAGATAAGCTTATGGAATCGCTTGACAGGGAGCTTAAAGAGGCCGAGGCTTTTTTTA
>CAZHOD010000337.1:0-2467 GCA_964534075.1 uncultured Spirochaetia bacterium | reverse complement strand
TTTTATTCAGGTATTCTGAAACATCCTCGATGGGCCCGCGATATTCAGAGGAAAGCTCCTTTATGTGGTTGTGAATTCCGGAAAAAGCAATAAAAAGAAGGACCGCGGTAATGCCGGCGTATTTGTTTTTTTTATAAACAGCCGCGATAAGGAGCGCGTTTATAACCATGAAATAAGGTATGACAGGGGAAAGGTACCGGATATAATAAATATAAGGGAACGGAATTATTATACCGAGGAAAAGCAGGGTTGTGAATATTATAAGCAGTATATCGCGGCCTTTTTTTGACGCGAACATGAAACGGGTTTTGTTTTTATATGATATCAAAACAAAAACAAGACAGGTAAGGGATACAGGCGTAAAAAGATGTTTGAGCACCGCTTTGGAATAAAAAAAAGCTTTTTCCGGGAATCTGGAAAGAATTTCATAAAAACCATGGCCCAGGTTATGGTCTGTCGCGTAAAAGATATAATATACAGGGAGATTAAGCGCGATGACAGCCAGTGTTGCCGCGAAAAAGGGTTTGAAAAGTTTTTTTTCGAAAAAATATGAGTGAATAAGCACGGCGGCGCAAAAAGGGGGAATAAAAGCGGTCGCTGTATGAAAAAGAACAAGTAAAGATGCGGTATAAATGACAATGCCTGTTTTTTTTCTCTCGCGGCAGAGAAAATAACCGTATAAACCGCACGTGTATAAAAGCATAAGAACCGGGTAATACCTGCATTGCCTGGTGAGGGTTATAAAAAGCAGCGAAGCCGCGATAAGCAAGGCGGCAAGAATCCCGGTATACCCGCTGCCTGAAATTACGCGCGCCAGTAGATAAACCAAAATAACCGTAAGGACGCCGAATAAGGCAAAAAGAGCCCGCGCGCCGAATGTGTTTGAGCCGAATAATTTCTGCGAAGCCGCGCTCACGTAAAATTGAAACCACGGGTGCCACCGCCATAAAGAGGTTCCGCCGGAATCGTGTTTGTTCTGGACAAAAGTATTTTTTCCGTCCGACATATGGGGTAAACCCGTTCGAAGAACAGACCGGCCCACGAGCGCGGTATTTGCCTCGTCCTGCCACAGCGCGGCGTCTCCGAGTTTATAAAACAGCATAAAACCGGAAAATAAAACAATAATAACAAGCAGTAGTGTTTCTTTTTTATTTGTGCTCATAGTAAAAAAATTTTATCATTATTCAGGCAACAAGGCAAATAAAATACCCGGCTGAAAATCAGGGCCAAAATTTAAAAGGGCGCAGTGGGCGCATAATGGGTTGGAGGGTTGGAAGAACCGCGAGCAGGGGGCTGATATGAAATGCGGTATAAGATAAAATTTTTGTACGGTATGGCTCACGGGCTTAAAAAACTATTGACAAATATTTTTATTTTTATATAATCTTTAGCAATAGAGGGGAACGAGCTTTTCCCTTAAATTTACCGGAGGTAAATTTACCAATAATGCGGTATGTATTTTTATGTTTATTATTTGTTTTTCCGGCCGTTTCCGCCATGTGCGCTGAAGGTTTTAATTTAGGCGTGTACGGCGGAGCGGGAAACGCGCTTTTGACGGAATACAACGATTCTATTAAAGAGGCAAATGATTATAATGCCGAACTCGGAATATCGCGGGGCCTAAATAAACTTGAATCAGCAATTATGCCGGAAATCACAGTGTGTTATAATTTTAAAATCCCGCCTTTTTATACCGGTGTATATATGAAAAATTTTATGGCTGTGCTTGTGGACAATTCCAGTGTCGCTGAATGGAAAAATGGAGGCAGGGCACAGGAAATTAAGGCGGATTTGAGTGTTTTTTATACCGGGGCGGGCGGGCGGCTTTCCCTGGGAAGAGAAGGGGGTGATTCTTTTATAGGATTTATCGGCGTGGACGCGGGTATTTAACATTATTACGGCAATTATATTCACGAGGCCCTATACAAGGAAAACGGAGATGTACTTTACGAAATAAGAAAGACCTGGAAAACGGCTGTGCCGGGAATATGTTTTGAAGCGGGTGTAAACTGGTGGTTCGCGGATAAAACCGGGCTGAGCGTAAAAGGCGGGTACAGGGCGGCCGGCGGGAGCGTAATGGTGGATATAGAAAATATAAGGGGCTGGACAGGAGCGGGGCAGGCAGAGGATTATCTGGATTATTCCGGTTTTTTCTGCCAGGCAGGCATCGGCCTCAGGTTCGGCAGGATAAAAAACAAGGACAAAGCAAAAGAAGAGGAAATTAAGGTTACGGAGTACCCGGGGATAGGAGGCTGGCTCATAAAAGAGGCAAAAAACCTGTTTGAGGAAGGGCTTTACAGGATGGCGCGCGCGAAAATACTGGAAGCGGAAAAAACAGCCCCGGACGACGAAAAAATAAGGAAGCTAAAGCAAAGAATCGAAAGCATGCTTTCCTATGAGAACGAAAAACAAAGGATCAAAGAGCTTATAAAAGAGTACAGCATTGAGATCCCTTCTCTCATGGCAC
>CAZHOD010000336.1:0-2474 GCA_964534075.1 uncultured Spirochaetia bacterium | reverse complement strand
TTCGACATGAAAGGCTGCGGTTACAAAAGCCATAATACCCCTCCCGTAACTGAGGGTATTACTGACAAGATGTGATTTATATTGAAAAACCTATATTGAAAAACCATGTAATCTATAATATAATATATTTACTATGGGAAAGCAACACAACAGGATAAGAAGGAGGAAGGTATGAAAAAAAGTATTTTATTTATCGTTGTTTTTTGTTTTATGGCAACCGGCGCTTTCGCGGGCGCGTGGAACGACTGGAAGGCTTATCAGTCTTACAAAAAGGCGAAAAAAGAGGCGTCGGCCGCTTCGGACGCCGGTGATACTGTAACAGCGGTGGCAAAGTACCTTGACGCCGCGGAAATAGCGGAAAAACACGCGAATAAAATCATAAACGGCTGGCAGCTTAACAACGCCGGCTACGCTTTAATCAAAAAATTCAAGGAAAACACTAATTACCGGGAAAAAATAGATAAGCTGGGCGCTATGGAGCCGGGCCCGGATAAAATTGCGTTCCAGGAAAAACTCGCCGGTGAGTTTAGTAAAGCTTTTGGCCTGCTCAAGGAGGCAAAAGGCATACTTATCAGGGCAGAAGGGCTTTTCGCTGAAAAAGAGGCGAACGCGGGTAAAAACAAAGAAGGTGCTGAAAATCAGGCAGATGAAAAAGAAGGCGGAAAAGAAAAGGAAAACAGCGGAAGTGAAGAGAAAAAACCGGGCAGCCTCATGGAAAAAATAACAAGCAACCTTGATTTTATCGACTGGGTGGATGATTTTATAAAGGATAATAAGTAAAGTTTATAAAAGAGAGGAGATGGCAAAGGTGAAAAATGCGGTTTTAGCGGCAGTTTTGGTATTCGCGGGTTTTTTAGCGGGATGCGGTGACAGCCCGGGTGGTGTGAACGAAATCGATATTACTGTTTACAATGACACCGATATTTACGGTTTTAAAATAACAAACACAACCAACAATACGATACTGGAAGACGACCTTTCCGCGGGCACATACGCTACCTATACCATTGAAAAATCAGAGTGCCTGCAGTACGATTCCATCTGGCTCGGCAGTTATATGGGCACACAGAACGGATGTTACGAGGAAACACAGGACGTGCATCTGGACGGCCCGGGAACTTAATAAAGGGTTTTTATACGGCGCGGTTCAGAGTGTTTTATTAACGAACCAGGTTTTTGAAGGCCTCGGTTGTGGTATGAGCCGGTTTTCGCGGGTATTTTTGCCCCATAATTCACACAGGAACGGTTTTTTTTAAACCGAAAATTCCGGGATTTAATCTTTTATACTTTATTATAAAATCAAATATGATATAATATCCAAAACAATTTACGGAGAAAAGTATGGATTTTATGACCATTATAATACAGATAACCGTGCTGTTGTTCGCGGTTATTGTACACGAGGTGTCCCACGGTTACGTGGCGTGGAGGCTGGGTGACCCGACGGCAAAGTACGCGGGCAGGCTTACGATGAACCCGCTTCCCCACATCGACCCTTTTATGTCGATACTTCTGCCCGCGTTCCTTATTTTTTCCGGCGCGCCGTTTATCATTGGAGGAGCGAAGCCCGTTCCCATAAATCCCGCTTATTTTAAAAACCATAAAAAAGATATTATGCTGGTAAGTTTCGCGGGCCCGGCCTCGAACATACTTATGGCCGCTGTCAGCCTTGTCTTTTTCGCGGTTTTTGTAAAGGTGGATATTATACGGCAGCTCGGAGGCGGCGGGCTTTCGATGCTGCTGCAGTATTCCATACTTATAAATACGATTCTGGCGGTGTTCAATTTAATCCCCATACCTCCGCTGGACGGGTCAAAAATACTTATGGGGTTTTTGCCTGAAGAGGCCGCGAGGAAGTACGCGTCTATAGGCCCTTACGGCATGTTTATTATTATAATTTTGCTTATGCTCAACATACTTCAGATGATACTGATGCCGGTATTTTTTGTGCTGCAGAAAATACTGGAAATTATTGTCGGGGGATGAATATGAAAACGGTTCTGAGCGGAATGCGGCCCACGGGAAAACTTCACCTGGGGCATTACGAGGGCGTCCTGAAAAATTATGTGAGAATGCAGGAAGAATATGATGTGTTTTACATGGTGGCGGACTGGCACGCCATGACCACTGATTTTGCGGACGCGGCTAAAACCGGAGAATATACAATAGAAATGTTTAAAGACTGGCTTTCCGTGGGCATGGACCCGGAAAAAGCGGTTATGTTCGTCCAGTCTGATATAAAAGAGCACGCGGAGTTTTATCTTATGCTGGGGCTCATAACACCCGTATCATGGCTGGAAAGAAATCCCACATATAAGGAACAGAGAAATGAGATAAAGGACAAGGACCTTTCAAACCTGGGGTTTTTAAGCTACCCGGTGCTTCAGGCCGCTGATATACTTATATATAACGCGCACAAGGTGCCCATAGGCGAGGACCAGCGTCCGCATCTCGAGCTTACCCGGGAGATAGCC
>CAZHOD010000335.1:0-2484 GCA_964534075.1 uncultured Spirochaetia bacterium | reverse complement strand
TGCAGGATTACGCGTCAAAAATAATAAACGCGCGCGCGAAACAGGGCGGTACAATAGGTTTTGTGCCGACCATGGGATATTTTCATGAAGGGCATGTTTCGTTAATTAAGGCCAGTGCCGGAGAAAATAAAAAAACCATAGTCAGTATATTCGTAAATCCAATACAGTTCGGGCCGGCGGAGGATTTCGACAAATACCCCAGGGATGAAAAGAAGGATATTAAAACACTCAAAGACACGGGAATTGTTGACTGCGTTTTTATACCTTCTGCCGAAGAAATGTACAATGAAGGGTATAATACTTACGTTGAAATTTCCGATAATATGACGAAGGCGCTTTGCGGCGCCTCCAGGCCCGGGCATTTTAAAGGTGTAACAACGGTGGTGGCCAAACTGTTGAATATTGTGAGGCCGGACAGGCTTTACGTTGGGCGGAAAGATATACAGCAGGCGGTTGTTTTGGATAAAATGGCGCGGGAACTTAATTATCCCGTAAAAACAGTGGCCTGCCCCATAGTAAGGGAAAAAGACGGCCTTGCCATGAGCTCGAGGAACGTTTACCTTTCTCCTGACGAGAGGAATTCAGCGCCCGTGCTTTACAAGGCGCTGCAGATAGCCGAATCCATGGCAGAACTGGGCGAAAGGGACAGCAGGCCCATAATAAAAGAAATGAAGAGGAAGATAAAAGAAGAAACAGCGGAGATTGAATACATAGAAGCAGTAGACGCGGACACCCTTGAAAAAAAGGAAAAACTGGAAGGAAAAATTATTATTGCCGCGGCAATACGTATAGGAAGGGTGCGGCTTATCGATAATATAATTCTTGGCCCTGAACAGCAGGGCGGGATATAAAAAATAACGGAGGTAAGTATATTGAGAGTTGAAATGCTGAAATCAAAAATTCACAGGGCTACGGTTACCGGCAGGTCGATACATTACGAAGGTTCCATCACAATAGGCAAAGAACTTATGAAGGCGGCAGGTATATACCAAAATGAAAAGGTTCACGTTTTCGATATCAATAACGGCAACAGGCTGGAAACTTACGTAATCGAGGGTGAAAAGGGAGAAATTGCGCTGAACGGCGCGGCCGCGCGGCTTGTAAAAAAAGGGGACCTTGTCATAATTGTCGCTTTTGGTTTTGTCGAAGAGAAACAGGCGCGTAAAGTAAAACCCCGGGTGATAAATGTGGGCCGTAAAAATCAAATAATAAAAAAGAAAGGGATGAAAAAATGAAATTCAACCTGAAGGATATAAGAAAAACATTTTCAGAAAATAAAAAAACGGGCAGAAAAAAAAGGCTCGGGATTATCGGCTGCGGGTCAATAGGAAGTGAAATCGCGGGCGCGATAGACGCGGGTGATATCGATGTGGAGCTTTTTGCCTGCAGCGACCTTAAAAAGGACAGTTATTACACAATGATGAAGAAACTTTCAAAGATGGACCCTCCTGAGTTTATGGAGGATAAAGAGGAGCTCGTTAAAAAATGCGACCTTGTGGTGGAGTGCGCGTCAAAAAAGGCTGTCAAAAATATTTTTGAGCTGATAATCAAGCACAAAAAAGAGGTTCTGTTCCTGAGTGTGGGCGGTGTCCTGGAAAACATGGGCCTTTTTGAGGAAGCAAAAAAGAAAAAAATAAATGTTTATATACCTTCGGGCGCTGTTATAGGCCTGGACGGGCTGGAGGCGGCGAAATACAAGGGCCTTAAAAAAGTGACACTGATTACGCGAAAACCGCCTAAAGGGTTTAAAGGCGTAAAGTACCTTATGGACCGTGACATAGACGTCAGTTCCATAAAAACACAGACCACGGTATTCAAGGGCAACGCCCTAACCGCGGTCAGGGAATTCCCCGCGAATGTAAATGTCGCGGCTACCTTAAGCCTTGCCGGTGTGGGCCCGGAAAATACCAACGTAAAAATAGTCATAGACCCGTTTATAAGGGTGAATATCCATGAAATAATCGTGGAGGGTGATTTTGGGCGGTTCAAGGTTGTGACAGAGAATATGCCCTCTCCGAACAACCCGAAAACAAGTTATTTAACCGCGCTTTCGACCATAGTAATGCTGAAGGGTATTGTGGAACCCATACATATAGGGACGTGACGATAAATTTAAAGTTTAAAACTTAAAACTGAAAGTCAAAACCCGGAAGTTGGATGGTTGGCAGGTTGGAAGGTTGGAAGCCTGGTAAAAACCGGAAACAAAAGAGTAAATGGAAAAAATAACGATGAAGCTTATTCGTTTTTTGTAGGGGCGGCCCTGTGTGGCCGCCCGTTACGTTGCGGTCCGACATACAAGCCTCCCCTACAGGGCCATCTGCTTATTCGTTTTTTTTGTAGGGGGCGGTTTATAACCGTCCCGGTATTTGAGCGGGTTGTTCCCGCAAAAACAAAACGTATTGGTAACCGCAGCCTTTACTTGTCCGCAGTAGTTTTAACGAAGGTGGATGGCTGCGTATAACAACGAGACAGGGGCAGAGCCCT
>CAZHOD010000334.1:0-2519 GCA_964534075.1 uncultured Spirochaetia bacterium | reverse complement strand
CGGTGAAATTATAAAAAAAATAATGCCGGTAATAAAAAAAATGGACGCTGTTGTGTATTCGGATTATGATAAAGGTATGTTTACCATGGAAAGCGTGCCGGAGCTGAACCGGGCCGCGAAGGGAAAAATAATATGCGTGGACCCCAAACCCGCGAACATGAAGTTTTTCAGGAATGTAAGCCTGATTTCTCCCAATAAAACAGAGGCGGCCGCCGCGGCAGGTGTTAAGATAGAGGAAGAAGCGGATATACTGCACGCGGCCAGGGAAATAAAATCGATGATAAACCCGGGGGCAGTATTGATAACCAAAGGAGAGGAAGGAATGTCCCTTTTAGAAGGCGAAGATATCGGGAGCATACCCACGGTGGCAAAAGAAGTATATGATGTTGCCGGCGCCGGTGATACTGTAATATCGGTAGCCGCGCTCGCGCTCGCGGCCGGAGGAAGTTACGGCGAGGCCGCGGTCCTTTCAAACCTCGCGGCGGGCATTGTGGTAGGTGAAGTGGGCGTGGCCACGGTAACACCGCGCGAACTGTCCGGAGCAATAAATGAAAACAGGTAAAATATTGCGAAACAGGAAAAAACTGGCTGAAAAAACAAGGAGCCTTAAAAAGGCGGGGAAAAAGATTGTTTTTACCAACGGCTGCTATGACATTATTCACGCCGGCCATGTCAGGTTCCTCAGGAGGGCAAAAAAATCAGGGGATATCCTACTGGTAGCTTTAAACAGCGATTCTTCCGTGCGGAGAATAAAAGGGAAAAAAAGGCCCATTACCCCGCAGGCAGAAAGAATGGAGGTTATGGCGGCTTTTTCGTCCGTTGACATCGTTACTTTATTTTGCGAAGATGACCCCTATAAAATTATTAATGATATTAAACCCAATGTGCTTGTAAAGGGAGGCGACTGGAAAACCGGGGACATAATAGGGTCGGATATAGTCAAAAAAAACAGGGGAAGTGTCAAGAGCGTTAAATATGAAGAAGGCAGGTCCACGACCGGCATAATCGACAAAGTAATAAAAAATTACGGTTAACACGGCGCCGGATTTAAGAGGGCGCAACAAAGGAGAATAAATTGAATATTATTGGTGTTATTCCGGCAAGGGAAAATTCTTCGCGCCTGAGGAAAAAACTTCTTATAAAGGTGAAAAATAAAACGCTTATAGAGCGTGTTTATAACAACGCCCGGAGGGCAAAGACTTTGAAAAAGCTGTACGTTGCCACTGACAGCCGCAGGATAAAGGAGGTAATAGAAAAAGCGGGGGGCAAAGCGGTTATGACTTCCAAAAAGTGCGGTTCGGGAACCGAAAGGATAAAGGAATCGCTTCGGGATTTCAGGGTAAATATAAACGATATAATAGTGAATATTCAGGGCGATGAACCAATGCTTGAGCCGTCCCTTATAGACAGGGCTGTAAACGCACTTTACAGGGACCGTTTACTCGACGCGGCTACCATAGCGACCCCCATAAAGTCGAAAAAAGAACTGGATGACCCGGCATGTGTGAAGGTTGTCACCGGGCTGAACGGCGAGGCGCTTTATTTTTCGAGGGGAAAAATACCTTTTCCCTCGGCCGGAAAAATAATAAATTCCGGCACGCTCAGGCACATAGGGCTTTATGTTTACAGGAAACCGGTGCTGGACAGGTGGAACCGTTTAAAGAGCAGGTATGAAAAAATAGAAAAGCTCGAACAGCTCAGAATAATAGAGAACGGCTGCAGGATGAAGGTCATTATCGGAAAGAGCAAAAGCATGGGCATAGATACGCCGGCGGATTTAAGGGCGTTCAGGAGAAAGGTGAAGTAAAGCCGCGGCGGTTGTGGGCCGCGCGAAATCAAACGCGTGGATGGTTTTTATGGATGATAAACAGAAAAACAGGGAAATAGGCGAGGAACTGCTTAAGATTTCAAAGGCAAAATACAAATCCGCGCAGGAAAAATACAACGCGATACAGGCGCTCGCGAAAAAATACGATATGCCGCTTGAAAAATTAATGAAAAATATAATAATGGAATGGATGTATGAGGAAAAAGAAAACAAGTTCAGTTCAAAAAAAGGCAAAAAAGACGGTAAATAATCCGTTTTTTCCCGGGAAAAAAGGCTTTTTCTTTATAGGCGGCCCGTGTGTAATAGAGAATAAAAAAATGGCGGAACAGGCGGCGGACGAGCTGAAAGAAATAAGCCTTTCACTGGGCATACCTTTTATCTTTAAGGCCTCTTACGACAAGGCAAACAGGACCTCGGCAGGTAGTTTCAGGGGGCCGGGGCCGGAAAAAGGGCTGAAAGTGCTGGCCGAAATTCGTAAAAAGTATATTGTACCCGTTCTTACGGATGTGCATTCGCCGGAAGAGGCAAAAAAGGCGGCAAAAGCAGTGGATATACTGCAGATTCCCGCGTTTTTATGCAGGCAGACCGGCCTTTTAGAAGCCGCCGCGAAAACAGGCAGGCGCCTTAATATAAAAAAAGGCCAGTTCGTCTCGCCGGCGGAAATGAAAAATGTCGTTGATAAGGCAGTAAA
>CAZHOD010000333.1:1165-2523 GCA_964534075.1 uncultured Spirochaetia bacterium | reverse complement strand
ATAAAAAAAAGGTCAATACCCGCGGCTGAAAAAGAACTTTTGCTGCTGGCGGGCGAAAAAAAATACGAGCCTGCCCTGCGGGACATAGCGGGAAAAGCCGGTAAAGTAAGCAAAAATTCCGTGGGGCCTTTCGCGTGTTGGGCTGAAGACAGGATAAAAAAAACAAATCCGGTTCAATATGACAGGAAAGACAGGGTAATAATAAAAAATCCGTACTGGGAAAAACACAAAGATAACCCGGTTACCCCCCCCGTGCCCGGAACATTTAAAAGCGTTCATACGGCGAATCCGGATACGCTTGTGAAAAACAACATGGTATATTTCTATTACAGGGGCGGTGACGGGAATGACAGAATAGCGCTGGCGACAATTCCTTACGAACATTTTGACGGGGTGAAATTTTATGATTACAAATATAACCCTGTAGTGGATATAGGTGAAGAGGGCGGGTTCGACATGCTGGCTGCCCTGGATCCCGCGACGGTTTATTTCAGGGACAAGGTATTTTTATATTACAGCGGGTTAAGCGGGCACCGGGCGGGCCCGGACGCAGTCGGGCTGGCTGTTTCCGATGATTTTTATAATTTCGCGAAGGCAAAGAAAAATCCTGTCCTCACAGGGCGGGCGCCGGAAGTTGTGCTGAAAGAAGGCGTGATTTATATGTATTATGTCATGGTTAATGGAATAGGGGGTTATTCAGTATACCTGGCCACGTCCCGGGACGGTTATAATTTTAAAAAATATGATAAGAATATGCCTGTTTTTATGTATAGCGCGGAAAAAGGAGCGTGGGACGGGAAGACGGTTACAACCCCGAGGATAATTGAAAAGGACGGTGTATACTATATGGTTTACTGCGGCGATGACAAATACCGTGATTACCCGCCTTATTTTGGAATAGCGTTTTCCCACGACCTTGTTCACTGGACGCGTTCCACGAAAAATCCCATTTTTTCAAGGGGGAGGAAAGGGGAATGGGATGACGGAGGGATATGGTACGGCCAGATGATGGAATATAAAGGCAAGTGGTATATGTGGTACGAGGGCTGGGGAGGCGGAGAATCCCATGAAAAGGAGTACGGCCGAGGCGGCCATTCACAAATAGGGCTCGCGGTCAGTGAGTGTGATATTGAAGAAATGCTGTGAGGCGAGGGCTGCTTCGCGAGGGCTGTGTTGCTTGTAATCAGGGTGAGTTTAAAAAGAGGTGAGCTGCAGTTGTAAGAAAATGCGGGTGCAGCTCAGCAGTATAAGTATTGTAATCGTATGCCTGCGCCTGCGGCTTGGCATACTCAACAATGCTTTATACGGCCGAGGCGGCCATTCACAAATAGGGCTCGCGGTCAGTGAGTGTGATATTG
>CAZHOD010000333.1:0-1065 GCA_964534075.1 uncultured Spirochaetia bacterium | reverse complement strand
AGGAAATGCTGTGATAAATTTCAAATTTCAAATAACTACATAAATTTTTCGCTCCGGTTTAGGCCCCTTCCGCCCTCGCATTTCATGCTGCGGAGGGCAGGCAGCTTTTTAGCCGGCAATTTTCAGTTTTAAACTTTAACTTTTAAGTTTAAAACTACCATCCTACCAGTCTATTATTTTTCTTTCTTTGTAAAAATATCCTGATTTTATTTCAGAAGGATCGGCAGTTGCGAGCCATACCGGGGTATCTATGCCTTCAGGAATTTCCAGCATAGCGTCCGGGCCGCCCATGTCGGTTTTAACCCAGCCGGGATCAAGTGACACAACTTTGACATTTGTGTCTTTAAGGTTATCGGCAAGGATTTTAGTAACCATGTTTACGGCGTTTTTCGATATGCTGTAGGAAGGAAAGGGCCCCATCCTGTCGGGGGTAAGCTGTCCAAGCCCGGAACCAAAATTTATTATCCTTCCGTCGTCGGATTTTTTGGCCATGTGCGCGAATTTCTTGCACATAACCAGCGTTCCTGCAAAATTCACCTGCATTATTTTATTCAAAACATCGAGGTCGATTGTTTCTATTGTTGTTTCCGGCGACTCGTTGTTCATGCCGGCGTTATTTACGAGGATATCTATTTTATCGTATTCCTTTGATATCTCATCGTGCAGTTTATCTATATCTTCTGTTTTTCCGACATCGGCGGTTTTTAGTACAACGTCCATGTTCCTTTCGCTGAGTTTTTTAACTGCTTCTTCTCCTGATTCTTTATTCCGGCACACCATAATTACTTTCGCGCCCATTGTCGCGAGTTTTTCGGAAATAGCAAAACCAAGCCCGCGGTTCGCGCCGGTTACCAGGGCTATTTTGTTTTTAAGGTCTTTTTCCATATTTTACCTCCTTGTTTTACGCGGTTATTCTGGCAAAACCGCTTTCGTATTCGTGTAGGATTATAACAAATTCCCGTGTTTTTACAAGCCCCGGAAAATTCCCGGAAAAGAGACTATGGTTTTGTAAATAACGCCTCAGTTATGGTGGCGCATTTCGGTCTTTGTAGGCGCAACCTTTCA
>CAZHOD010000332.1:0-2551 GCA_964534075.1 uncultured Spirochaetia bacterium | reverse complement strand
AGAAAAGTAAAAAATCACGCCATAGACATCCTGAATTTTTCTTATTATAAAAAAACAACACTAAACGCGGCTGACACGCTGTTTGAGAACAGGGAGGACCCTTCAGAGAGGCATTTTGGTTTCCCCGGGGAAAAAGAAAAGGTTTCCGTTTATAAGAAAATATTTCCCGAATAAAAATCACCGCACGGCATGGGCGTCATTTCGGCTTTACCTTAATTTTTACTGCCTGTCTTTGATTTTGCGGGGCAGCAAAATCAAAACTTTATCGTGACAGAACCGGAATGGTTGTGCGCCGGTATGTCAAACCCGCCGAAGAGCGCCATCCTGTAGACGTAATTGACCCCAATCTTAAACTCCTCCTGCTCTATAAATATACCCGCCCCGGCGGAGAGGTAGGAGGGGTTGCGCGTATCCACACTCGTGTTGTACCCCGCCCTTAAATAAAGAAGCTTTATAAGCTCATGCTCTATTCCCGCTCCAAACCGCGCGTAATCGTAAAAATCCTGTATATAATCCAGTGCCAGCCTGGCAAAATTATCCGAATCAATTCTTATGCCCTGCACAAGCCCCGCCCTGAGTGTCAAAGGCAGGGGGGATTCCTCAAAAGAAGGGCCGCTTTCCGACGCGCCGCCCCTTATCAGTTTTAATCCCGCGCCGATATTGCGCAGGGAAATCCCGGCGCCGAAACCTTCGCCTCCGCGGTACTGCGCTCCTATATCAAAAACAAGGGCAGAACCGGTATGCGGCCCTATCTGCTCGGTCAGGAGCTTGCCGAAAATACCGGCTGTAATATTTTTCAGCGCCTAATTATCAACAAAATAATCCAGGGTATTCGCGTAGCAAAAAGATATTACAGACTCATTGTAATCCACCGGGTCGTCACCGGCGTCCTCATTATCGATTGTCGGTATCCACCTGTACAAAAAAGAGAGCCCCATCCTGCCCTCGAACAGAAAATTGTCAAACTGCTGGGCGAACGAAACGTTCGCTATCTGCGTTTCCGCGAAATACCTCAGGTAAGAAGCGTTCACCTCCCTCCCTTCCAGCGCGCCTATTCCCGCGGGGTTGTAGTTCAAGGAGTCCGCCCCGGTTCCC
This sequence comes from uncultured Spirochaetia bacterium, assembly GCA_964534075.1. Classification (GTDB taxonomy): domain Bacteria; phylum Oederibacteriota; class PGYV01; order PGYV01; family CAYTNY01; genus CAZHOD01. The sequence goes on along the minus strand of CAZHOD010000332.1, from coordinate 1,456 downwards.
CAAGCGGTATACGCCCCTCCGAGGGCAAGGGGCCTTGCCCCTGTATAAACCTTAAGTATATCCCCTCCTGTTATTCCTGCCGCCGTAATTGCGGCCGGCATAAGAACAACCGGGAAAAAAATATATAATAATATTTTTTTCATACGATAGCGGGCCTCCGCCTTACCTGAGTTTTTTATAAAGCCTGAAAAGTTCGATAAAAGCTTTAATAATTACTTTTAATTTCGCGCCTGACTGCTCCCCCGCTTTCCGGGGATAGTGGCGCACCCCGACCTCTCCTATCCTGTACCCCCTTTTTTTTGCCTTTGCCAGAAGCTCAGTGCTTATCATGGCCCCGTCCGCTTCAAGGGTGTTTTTGTCCAGTATTTCCTTTTTAAGGAGTTTAAAAGCGCAGTCGACGTCCCTGATTCCGAGCCTGAAGAGTATATTTACCAGTGTACTCCACATTTTCGCGTTTAGTTTCCTGTGAAACGGGTCCTGCCTGTTTATCCTGTATCCCGCTATTACGTCGTAATCACCCGTAAGGCCGGTTAACTTTTTTATTTCATTTACATCGAACTGCCCGTCCCCGTCAGTGAAAAACACCCACTCGTATTTCGCCGAGACAAAACCGGATTTTACAGCGGCTCCGTACCCCCTGTTTACCTCATGGTTGACAACCTTTACATGGCCGTCGATTTCCGCGAGTTCTTTCGCCACTTCAAGCGTACGGTCCTTTGACCCGTCATTTACTATTATAACCTCATATTCATCGCATATTTCATTAAGCACATAAAGAGTTTTTTTCGTCAGTTCCGCTATATTACCCTCTTCATTATGCGCCGGAAAAAAAGCAGATACATTCAACAACCACACCTCCGATAAACACTTGTCTTATTTCATTACTAAACTTATACCACTTATTTCTTATTGGCTATTTCTTATTGGCTATTGGCTATTGTTTATTGGCTGTGCAATTCCCGGTTTTTCTTCTTTTACAGCGTCCCGGCTTATTATTTTTGCCGCGTTATTGCCCAGCATAACCGAATAACTCATTCCCCTGTCCTCGGGGTATATCATTGACATATTAGCCATGTAAAGGTTCTTTACAGGCGTCCTGTAGCCGGGTTTTATTTCGGAATAATTCTTTGTAACCACCGGCTGGGTAAAAGGCTCCCTGTATACTTTCCATTCTATCACATCGTTTTCATCGAATAAAGGCTTTATCTTTTTTAAATAGGCAAAAAATGCCTCTTTTACCTGCTTTGCGCTCATCTTATACAGCGGATTGGCTACAGGCAGGTACTTGCCCAGGTAAGCAATAATATTCCCCCCGTATTTTTCCCTGCTCTCAAAATTTGTATGCTCCACCAGCGCGACAAAAGGGCTTTCCCTGTCAGCGATATTCAGCCAGTAAACATCGCTTATGGATTTTTTCAGGCGCATTATCAGTATCAGCGCCCCGTTGTACTCCAGT
>CAZHOD010000331.1:0-2553 GCA_964534075.1 uncultured Spirochaetia bacterium | reverse complement strand
AAGGAATCACTGCAAAAGGCGATGCGTTCCCTCGAGATAAACGCCGCCGGCTTTGAGGCGGGAAAGGAAGGCAGGGGCGGCGCGACAGGAAAAGAGGAGATAAAAAAATGCCTTCGTTCAACCGGTTCTAAAAGGATTTTTTATATAAAACTGGCCATGCAGCGCGGTTTTTCAGACGAAGAGATACACCGCCTTACAAAAATAGACAGGTGGTTTTTGTTTAACCTGAGGGAAATATTCGAACTGGAACAAAAACTGATAAAAATAAGCGCGAAATGCCGGGGCAGCGCGCTGAAAAAAAACAATTTGCCTCCCGGCCCGGTCAAGAAATCAAAGGAGTATGGTTTTTCCGACGCCCAGCTCGCGCGTATTTTCAATGTAAAGGAACACGCTTTCCGCGTTTTCAGGGAAAAACTCGGGATAAAACCGGTTTATAAAGTAGTCGATACCTGTGCCGCCGAATTCAGGGCGTTTACACCTTATTATTACTCTACTTATGAAAAAGAAAACGAAAGTATCCAAAAAATATAATTTTTCACAACTCAAAAATTGATGCTTTAAGCAGTAATTATCAGGGGCATTCCTGCCTGTGTTTTAACAGGGAACAGGCATGCCTGTTCCCCTCAGGTTAAAGAAAGGAGGAAATCAAGACCGCGCTGAATATTACGTCAATTCTAAAAAAAATAACAATATTGACCGCTTTTAAAATTTGTTATATAATCTCACCCGGAATGCGGAAAATTTTTTTATTTGAGGTGAGCCTTGAAAAAGAAAACAAAAAAAGCGGTAAAAAAGAAAAAACCACCGGCAAAAAAGAAAAAAAACGAAATAGCCCTGCTTAAAGAGGCCATAGCGTCAAAGAACAAGGAAATCAAGGCTATGACGGAAATAAGCAAAACTATTGTTTCCGGGCAGTATATGGAGGAAATATTAAACCTAGTGGTAACGCTTACAGCCGAGATGATGGGCTCAAAAATCTGCTCTATAATGCTTTATGACGAAAAAAAAGACGAGCTTAAAATAATAGCAACACAGTCGCTGAGCGAGGCTTACAGGAACAAACCGAACATAAAAACCGGCCAGAGCGTAAGCGGCAGGGTTTTTCTTTCAAAACAGCCGGCTGTCATACCGGACGTGAGAAAGGAAAAAAACTACGCGCACGCCGATATAGCGCGGAAGGAAGGCTTTATATCCATGCTGTGCGTGCCCATGATGGTGAGGGGCAAAGCGATCGGGGTAGTCAATATTTATACGGCCGAACCCCATGAATTTACGGATGACGAGATAAGGATACTGCAGTCGGTCTCAAACCAGGCGGCGATTGGCATAGATAATATGAACCTTATGAACGAGGCGCTTATTGCCAGGGAGCAGCTTGAGACCAGGAAGCTGACAGAGAGGGCAAAGGGAATACTGATGAAAAAATTCAGTATGGATGAAAGTACCGCCTACAGGGCTATACATAAAAAATCCATGGATACGCGTAAATCCATGAAAGAGGTAGCGGAAGCCATTATCCTTACGCTGGAAATGGAAAAATAGAGGGGAACACCCTTTATCCTGTCCGTTTTTTTTCCGGAGGATATGAAAGGGGACGAGCGTGAAAAAAAGAAAAACAAAGAATAAAACCAAAAATATCGCCCTGATAACCGGGCGCATCGGTTCGGCTTTCAATTCCGCGGTTATAAGGGGCATCGAAGAAAAATCCTCGGCACACAAAAGTATAAAATATAATTTCACCTACCACTCTCCGCGCGAGAATACAAAAGACGCTGTCAGGGGCGAAATAATATCTGTTTTAAAGGATGATGATTACGACGCCGCCGTAATAATGGGAAAATCGCCCGGCAGCAGCGCGTTAAAGGCCCTCAGGCAAAAAAATATACCGGTGGTTTTTATTGAATGGAAGGTGCCGGGTTTTAATTCAGTGTGTATCGATAATTATAAATGCGGCAGGTCAGCGGCGGAACATTTCATAAAATCGAAAAAAATAAACCTGCCGTAATCCTGGACCTCCAGTCAAAGGACAAAGGCTCTTCCACAAACGAACGGTACGCCGGCTTCGCGGAACGTATGGCCGAAGAAGGAAAAAAAATATCGAAAATAATTACTACATCTGTGGAGGTACATACAATAGACAATGGCAGGGATGCCTTTGACCGGATTGAGAAAAAAACGCGGAAAATCGATTCTGTTTTCAGTGTGGCGGGCGATTACGCGGCAATAGGTTTTATGCTTGAGGCAATGGCGCATGGTTACCGCGTACCATCTGATTTCGCGCTTTTGGGGTTCGATGACGTCGAAATGGCGTCAGCGGTTTCACCCGCACTTTCCACCATAAAACAGCCCATAACGGAAATGGGAGCCGAAGCCGTAAGAATCATGGATAATCTTTTCAGTAACAAAACGAGCGAAAAAATTCACCGTGTCCTGAAATCATCCCTTGTCACAAGGGAAACCACACCATAATAAGCAAGTAATACCTTCTCAGTTACGGTAGGGGTATTATGGCTTTTGTAACCGCAGCCTTTCATGTCGAAGTTTAAAGTTTAA
>CAZHOD010000330.1:0-2553 GCA_964534075.1 uncultured Spirochaetia bacterium | reverse complement strand
TGCGGTTACCAATACGTTTTGTCTTTGTAGCCCCGGGCTCATTGAAGGTATAACATAAAGTGTTTTTACGGTATGATTGCCGGTTTTTTGAGACGGGGATGGAACCCCGTCTCTACATTATTTTTATTATTATTTTTTCTTTCCGTAGAGACAGGGCTCTGTCCCTGTCTCGTTTTTATACGCAGCTATCAACCTTCGCTAAAGCTTCGGCTGACAGGAAGCTTCGACATGAAAGGCTGCGGTTACAAAAGCCATAATACCCCTGCCGTAACTGAGAAGGTGTGAAAAAATTATAAAAAAAACAGCAAAATTGAATTGCCGCAGTAGAAATATGCTTGGAAAACCCAATTTTTTCACACCTTCTGAGGTATTACGGAGTTATTTGAATTACAATTGATTTTTGGGGGATTATCGGTTAAAATGATATTAATAACTGAAGGAGGGTAAGTATGTCAGCTACAATAAAAGACGTAGCGAAAAAAGCAGGCGTATCCCATACGACTGTTTCAATGGTAATTCACAAAGATGTAAGGATTACGCCGGAAACCAAGAAAAAGGTTATGAAGGCCATCGAGGAGCTCCATTATCATCCCAATGTACTGGCAAGAAGCCTTGTGAAGGGAAAAACAAACTCAATAGCGATTATTGCCAATTTTTTCTCAATGCCGTTCGAAGTAAATATAATGAAAGGAATAGAACAGGAATCAGAAGGCTCGGAATATAATATCAATCAGTACGCCACCCGCACAAAAGAAGAGACACGGCGGGAAATTTTTGAGAATATACTGTACGGAAGGAGCGCGGACGCTGTCATAGCCCTGAGTAAGAAACCGGAAAAAAGTATAATGGATGAGTTCAAAAAAAATAATGTTCCGGTTATTTTGATAGAACAGGACATGAAGGGCGCCCATATGCTGAAGGCGGACAGTTTTAAGGGCGCGTACATGGCCACGGAATACCTGATAAAAAAAGGGAGAAAAAAGATAGGCATTATCGTAGGAGTGACAGGGTGGCAGGAAATAGGAGAGAGCCCGGGAGAGAGGCTTGCCGGGTATAAAAAGGCGCTGGAAGATTATAAAATAAGGTACAGTGAAAAAAATGTGATTCAGATAAGGGATTTTTATTTTGAGGAGGGGATACGCTCGCTCAGAAAATTTATAGACGAAAAAAGAAAGCTGGACGCCATATTTTCGGCGGCCGGCGATATGGTCGCCTTCGGTGTGATAAAGGAGGCGCACGTAAGAAAAATAAGCATACCCGAGGACCTCTCTGTCGTGGGGTTTGATGATATTGAGACGGCTTCTCTCGTAAGCCCCGCGCTTACTACGGTAAGGCAGCCCATGATTGAAATGGGGAAAAAGGCGTTCCGCCTCGCTGTGGATTCCATGGAAGGCAAAGTAAAGTCTCCGGAAAAATTTGTTTATGAGCCGAAACTGATAGTACGCGGAAGCGCGTGATGCTTGGCAGCTTGGCGGCCCGGAGGCCTGGCAGCCCGGCAAAAACAAAAAACTGTAGGGGCCGTGCGCTGCGCGCCCCGGGAATAAAACGCAAAAAGTAAAAACGCTGAAATTCGGGACACGTAAAGGAGCCATGTCATATGCAAAAAACAGGCAGGATAGCGGTAATAACAGCTTACCTTAACCCGTCATCTTTTTTTGAACTGCTGTTGATTTCGGGGTTTGAAAGAAAAAACGCGGAAATGGGCGGAAAATATAAGATAGAGCAGTACTCTACAGTGGGGAGCGCGGGCAGGAGGAAGGATTTTATGCGAGGCGTCCTGGGGGGAGAGGTCGCGGACGGAATAATTTCGATGTTTCTGAAATTTGATGACGAAGACACCGCCGCGCTGCGGGAAAATAATATCCCCGTCGTGTTTATAGATGAAGAAATGAAAGGGTTTCACAGCGTTACGGTGGATAATTTCAAGGGCGCGTATATGGCCACGGAATACCTTATAAAAAAGAAAAAGAAAAATATTGGGCTCGTTGTGGGGCAGATGAAAACAGAAGGTGTGGGCGTGACCCCCTTTGAGAGGTTAAAAGGATACAAAAGCGCGCTTCAGGATTACGGAATGGAATACCATGAAAACAATGTCGTCGAGATAACGGATTATACTTTTGAGGAAGGTGAGCAGGCGCTGAGGGAGCTGCTGAAAAGAGGAAAAAAATTCGACGGTGTTTTCAGCGCTGCGGGGGATATGGTGGCGCTGGGTATAATGGATGAGGCCGAAAGAGAGGCCATAGACGTGCCGCATGACCTCGCGATAATAGGCTATGATGATATAAATATGGCGTCCCTTTCAAAACCGCCTCTTACGACAATCCGGCAGCCCATCGAGGAAATTGGAAAAGAATCTTTCAGGCTCCTTGTGGAGACGCTTGAGGGAAAACATAAAAAACCTCAAAAATTTATTTTTGATCCAAAGCTTATAGAACGCGGCAGCGCGTGATGTTTAGCAGCTTCGCAGCTTCGCGGCCCGGCAGCCTGGCAAAAACAAAAAACTGTAGAAGGGCGTGCCCGTGTGGCGTATAACACGAAGTGTTTTTACGGTAC
>CAZHOD010000329.1:0-2570 GCA_964534075.1 uncultured Spirochaetia bacterium | reverse complement strand
ATTTTTTAATTCGTTGACACCTGTATATATTTATAGTATATTTAAGCTACACTATAAATATAACAGGAGGGACAAAATGGTTACTGAAGACGAAATAATATCCCAGTACGGGAAAAAATACGCCGAAGGGGATTATTTATTCAAGGAAGGCGACCCCGGCGAGGAAATGTTTATAATACACAGTGGAAAGGTCAATATCACAAAACAAACAGGGGAAGGGGAAAAAGTGCTTGTCACGCTCGGGGATGGTGATTTTTTCGGTGAAATGGCGATTATAGACAAGGCGCCCAGGTCGGCTTCAGCCGTGGCAGCGGCTGAAACTGCATGTATAGTCCTTGACGAGGAACTTTTCGAGCAGCAGATGCAGAGAAACGCGAAAATCGTAAAAAAAATACTGAAAAATATGAGCTCGCGGTTAAGGTCCATGAATGAACAGCTTAAAAACCTCACAACCAAGGATTATAATATGCGCGTCGTAAACACCCTGCTTTTACAGGTTCACAAGGAGGGTGACGGCTCGACTCTTTCGTTCGGCTCCCTTATAGAGCAGACAGGCATGGAAGAAAACAAAGATAAACTCGAAGAGATAATAGGCGCCATGGAAAAGGCAAAGGTAATATCGAGGGACGGCGACTCAATAACCGTGACCAGCGCCGCGAATATAGAAAAATACAAGCAATACCTTGAGATGAAAAAAGCTTTCGGAGAAAGCTAATACAGCATTGAAAAAAAAGCGGCATATTGTATTTATAGCTTTCTTGGTTTTATCGTCTTTTCTTTATTACAAATATAATTATATGCTTCGTTCATATGTATATTCCGGCCTTCAGAAAACCCTTCCCTCCGTAGAGTCGACGGAAAGGGTGCTTTTTATAAGCGATAATTTCACGCTAAGCGAGTACAACCGCCTTTTTGGCAGGCTTTCGCCCCTTAAAAATTCGCTTGTTGTTTTTTTGCCGCAGATATTCAATATAAGGGTGGGCGATTACCTGGAGAATATAGACCCGGACGCTATAAAAAAAATGCAGCGGCAGTACAGGGATTTCACCATAAAATTCGCCGAAATGAAAAATATAATTCCCGTGCCGTTTCTTTACAAAGGAAAAAAACAGGAGGATTCCGTAAACCTGAAGCATTTCGGGTATTTTAAACCGTCTGAAACAGGTATTGACGTTGCGGAATTCGATTATATAAAAATAAAGAGTAAAAAAATGTATTTAACGGCCAGGGATATGGGGTTTTATAATGATTTTAACTATTACCCTTACAGAATACCCGTGCTTTATAAATATAATGATACTATACTTGTAAACGCGGCAGTGGAGGCGGTACGTAAATATTACAGGGTGGGAAAAAAATCGGTTGAGCTGAGAAACAAAACGCTTTTTATAGGCAAGGCTCACAGCCTTCCCCTTTTATCCGGCGGGGATATAATTATTCACCGCGCGGAAAAAAAGGCTCGCACACTTGATTTAAAGGAAACGCTCGCCGCCCCGGACAAAGTGCTGAACGGAAAAATCATAATAGTAAAGTCGGCAAATGTAACACCGGAAACCATGCTGAGCCTGGGGGCGGTGATTAGCGGCATTATAGAGGGGTCGTATGTCAAGTATTTTAAAACGGGAAATTATTTCGCGGCTTTTTTATTTTTTATCGGCCTGTTGCTGCTTTACAGGAATATCGGCCCGCTTCCGGGCCTGGGAGTATTTTTTGTTTTTGAAGGCGCCGTGTTCGCGGCGGCGCATTTGCTGCTGAAAAATAATATTTATATAGACACCGTACTTTTTTCCGCCGTTAATATAATTGTTTTTTCGGCTGTATATTTTTATTTGATTACTTCTTCGGCTGCCGAAAGAAGGAAAAGGGTTTCGATACTGGGAAGGCACATGCACCCGAAAACAGTGAGGGGTTTTGTCTCTGAAAACAGGGATATACTTATAAAAAACACATGGTTTCCAACGAGGGTTGTTTACTTTAATTTTTCGCCCGGTTTTGGCGAAAACCCCGAAAATATAAAAAAAAGTTTTGAAAAAATAAGGGAAATAATATATAATACTGAAAAGTATTACATTATGAAGATTCAGAGCGGCAGTGACATAGCCTTGATTTTACCCGGGCAGGACAGGCCGCTTAAAAGCGTATTAGAACCGCTCTTTGAAGCCCGGGAAAGCCTGAAGGAGGAAAAATTCAACATGGTTTTAAACAACACCGAAATTTTTATTCACGAGTTCAACGGGGAGATTCTTATAGCCGATAAAGGATACGGTGTCAAGCTTGAGGCGGAGGAAATAGAAAGAAAAAAACATATACTGGTACCGGAAAAGGACATACAGGAATATATAAATATAATAAAATTTCAGAAAATCAGGGAAACAAAAAATAACGTGATGTTTAATATCGCGGGGATTAGAGAGGAGGCGCAGGATGAAAATTAAAGTGTTGGGGTGTTACGGGGGGCAGTTCCCGGGAAAAAACAACAGTGCCTTTCTTCTTGACGGTGACACACTGATAGACGCGGGTACAATAGCCCTTAACGCGGGCCTTAAAACGCAGAGAAATATAAAGAGGGT
>CAZHOD010000328.1:0-2575 GCA_964534075.1 uncultured Spirochaetia bacterium | reverse complement strand
TGGAACCTGATTTTGATATTATATTAACGCACGTCTTTTTTATGTCTATGACATCAAATATCCCGGCCGCGGTTTCCGGATCGACATTATCAAGGACAAAAAGCCCGGGGCCTTTTCTTTTATCACGGGGCAGCATGTTATAAAACGGGTGTTTCATTGCCTTATGAACGGCTATGGCCCCGAGGGCGGAACCTCCTATTCCAAGCACGACAAAATTATCAAAACGCTCCCTTGACATATCGGCAACTTTTTTTATCTCATCTTTTGTTTTATTGTCATAGGGCACGTACATAAACCCAAGCATGCCGTCGTCCCTTTTTTGTTCTATATTTTTTACGGCGTTTTTTATTTTCGGGTGTATTTTTCTTATATCCGCCTCGGATATCCCCTGCTTGCCAATTCTTTTTTTCATCATATTGTTAAAATCAAGAGTAATCTTATTCCTGCCTATTTTTTTCGGCATCTTTTTCCTCCTCATTCCGGTATTCATAGAAACAAATCACATTAAACAGCGTATTGGCAACGCCAAAAATGCCCGCCCATGTTATATATGTCATTTTATTGTCCTCGACACCGCCGAGCTCCGGGCTCAATGTTTCCTGTTTTATTGCTTTATCCGCGTAAACATACAAAAGCGAGTAAAGAAAACCAAAAGCCGCGCCGGAAACCGCGCTGACTTTTATATCCTCAAATAACTTGTTCTGCGCGTAATTCATCGGCACATACTCGGGCCTGTAATTAAATTCCGCCGTCGACGTAATTCCCCCGTAAAGCCCGTCGCCATTAGCGTAAATACAACTCCCCGGCAGCAGAACCAACAGAAAAAATATCAAAATTTTCTTTCTCATTTTTATTTACGCCTTATTTTCCGAATATTTAATCCGCGCCGTGTTTCCCGGCCGAATCAATAAATCACTTTATTCAAAGGGTATTCCACTATATCCCTGGCGCCTTTTGATATAAGCCCGGGTATTATTTCGCGCACCTTCTTCTCGTCTATTATCACTTCTATGGCGTACCAGTCCTCACCTTCGCCGAGCAGATATGAAACAGTGGGTTTTTTCAGGGCGGGCAGCACCTTCAGAATATCCGCGAGGTCTTTTTTCCCCGCATTAAGCTTCAGGCCGACTTTTTCCTCAGCGTTAAGCGCCCCTTTGAGCAAAGACAAAATATTCTCAAGTTTTCTCTTTTTAACGGCGTTTTTCCACGAATTTTTGTTCGCTATCATGACTGTCGTTGATTCCATTATGGTATCTATCACCTTCAGCTTATTTGCCCTTAAAGAAGACCCTGTCTCGGTCAGCTCCACTATCGCGTCCGCGAGATGCGGCGGTTTTGCCTCTGTTGCCCCCCAGGAAAACTCGACCTTGGCCTTTATTTTTTTTCTTTTTAAATATTTTTTTGTTACATTAACCAGCTCTGTGGCTATTCGTTTTCCCTTTAAGTCCCCGCTTTTTTTTATCCTTGAATTTTCGGGCGCCGCGAGAACCCACCTGACGGGCCTTAGGCCCTGTTTTCCGTAAATAAGCCGTTCAACGGTTTTGACCGGCATGCCGCTCTCCGCCACCCAGTCTTCGCCTGTCAATCCCGCGTCAAATATCCCCTCGGAAACATAACGCGCCATTTCCTGTGCCCTGACAAGGGTAATCTCAAGATTCTTATCATCCACAAACGGGTAATAACTCCTCGAAGGGCAGCTTATTGAAAAACCCGCCTTTCTAAATATATTGAAAGTCGATTCCTGAAGGCTGCCTTTGGGCAGTCCCAGTTTTAATGTCATTTTATCACCTCTTTTTTAAATGTGATAATGAATATAACATACAAAATAAGGTTTATCAATATTTAAATGGGCACATGATAAAACATGATAAAAAAACGGGAATAAACTCAGACGATCCGGCTATTAATTCCGATATTGATTTCAGATATTGAATTTCAGAGCGAGCTTAAGAATAAAAGCCCCCTTCTTCATGCGTTATACCTTTGTGTTTTCCCTCGCCGTCAAGCTGGATACGCAGCCTTTTTTTTCCTGATTTTTTGTCCGCGTGCTTTTCCTTTGATTCCTTTTGTTTTCTTATTTCCTTTTTCTCTTCCTCGAGTATTTTCAAAAAAGTATCCACAACTACAGGGTCGAACTGCTCGCCGGAAAATTTTTTCAGTTCACCAACCGCGAAATCCATGGAACGCTCGTCCCTGTAAGGGCGTTTCGACGTCATTGTGGAATACGCGTCGGCCGCGCTTATTATCCTTGCCCCGAATGGTATTTCCTCCCCCCTCAGCCCCAGGGGATAACCACTGCCGTTTATCCATTCATGGTGCGAAAGCACTAGAGGGACAAGCTTTTTAAGGGAATCTATTTTCGATATTATATTCGCCCCCAGCTGAGGGTGCATTTTTATAATGGCGTATTCTCCGTTCGATAATTTTCCCGGTTTATTTATAATATTTTCACTTATTCCTATCTTGCCTATATCATGGAGCAGAGCGGCGTATTTTATTGTCTCTGCCTCTTCTCCTTTTATACCAAGGAGCTCCGCCAGCTTTGTCGAATATTTCATAACAGTCGTTGAATGCC
>CAZHOD010000327.1:0-2577 GCA_964534075.1 uncultured Spirochaetia bacterium | reverse complement strand
AAAAACACTCCGCATAACAACAAGGTGCCCGGAACTGCTCACCGGAAGAAACTCACTTATACCCTGGACGAACCCCAGCAATACAGACTCAAGAAAACTCATGACACCCCCTTTTTTATTATCAGCAGCCTAATAATACACAACTCGTCCTAAAGAGTCAATTACACAGCTTTAGGGGTGTCTGATTTTAAAAAGTGGGTAGTTTTGATGTTGTTTTTTCTTTTTGTCGGTTGGTGAGCAGCGTCGAACCACTCACGCGGAGTGGTTCGGTGTGCAATTGTGTTTTTGTATTGGCAGAAATCAAGCTCCAGTTGCGGAGAAACGGCACTCCCATCCCAAACAATGATATCTGGATTGCCGCCCATACCATTGAGACAGGATCAGTTCTAATCAGAAATGACGGCCATTTTGCGCATATTGCAGGCTTGCGCAAATCCGAATTGTAGCAGGGACAGGGCATGCCCTGCCCAATAAAAAATTCCTGTAAACCCTTGTATTTAAAGGTGTTTTTTATCCTGAAAAAAAAAATCAAAAAAATTCCATTTTTTTCTTGACAAACGATGACAAATGTTGTATATTTGTGTCAAAAGATGACAGGCGATGACAACAAGCGACAGAGAATGAAAATGAATAAAAAAACGAGGTGAAAAAAATGGCGGAAGAAATCATGACAATCGACGAGGTCGCTTCTTATTTAAAAATTAACAAAAGGACTGTGCTGCGTATGTTAAAAGACGGAAGGGTCCACGGTTTTAAAGCAGGCAGCCAGTGGAGGTTTATGAAAAATGAAATCGATAAAATGATAGGAGGAAATAAAAATGGAAATACTGTTGATGTTCCTGTTGTTGATAACCCTGATTCAGTAGGAGAAAGCGCAGAGACAATTGATGTTCCGGTTGTTGGGCAGGGCTCGTGCGGCCCGCTTATGCTTGCCGAGGAAAACACAGAGGAAACAATACCCGTTTCCGTGAAGGTCGCGAGGCCGCCTTTTAAGTATTTTATGTTAAAGGCAAAAGGGGACTCGATGAACCTCGCGGGAATAAAGGAAGGGGACCTGGTGCTTGTGAGGAAACAGAGTACCGCGCAAAAGGGCGATAAGGTTGTCGCGCTTGTCGGCGACGAGGCGACCATAAAGGAGTTCCACCCTTCGGACAATGTTGTTGTGCTAAAACCAAGGTCGGATAACCCGGAGAATAAACCCGTAATAGTAGACAGGGATTTCAGTGTGCTGGGGGTTGTTGTATCGGTCATACCGGGTATATAATATGAAAAGGCGTGCGTGAAATTTAAAAATATAAGGAGGCAGTAAAATGGCAAATGACAAAAAAAAGGCACTTGAAGTAGCGTTATCACAGATTGAAAAGGAATTCGGAAAAGGCGCGATTATGAAACTCGGAAGCAAGGCCGGGGTAAAGGTGGACGCGATACCCACGGGCGCGCTTTCGCTTGACATAGCCCTTGGCGGGAACGGCGTGCCCCGGGGCAGGGTAATAGAGATTTTCGGCCCTGAATCATCGGGAAAGTCTACTCTTGCCATGAACATAGTGGCGCAGTGCCAGAAAAACGGGGGTAACGCGGCGTATGTGGACGCTGAAAACGCGCTCGACCCGGAATACGCCGAGAACATAGGGGTAAAAACCGATGAACTTCTTGTGTCCCAGCCGGATACAGGAGAACAGGGGCTCGAAATCGTTGAGACGCTCGTACGCAGCAGCGCGGTCGATATTGTTGTGGTGGACTCGGTTGCCGCGCTTGTGCCAAAGGCGGAGATAGACGGTGACATGGGCGACGCGCACGTCGGGCTGCAGGCGCGCCTTATGTCACAGGCGCTGAGAAAACTTACAAGTATAATAAGCAAGTCAAGAACCGTGGTTGTTTTTATTAACCAGATAAGGGAGAAAATCGGCGTTATGTTCGGAAGCCCGGAAACAACGCCCGGCGGCAGGGCGCTTAAGTTTTACTCCTCTGTCCGGATAGATATAAGGAGGATAGAGACGCTGAAAAAAGGCGACGAAAGGGTAGGCAACAGGGTCAGGGCGCGGATAGTGAAAAATAAAATCGCCCCGCCTTTCAAAGAAGCCATATTCGACATAATGTTCGGAAGGGGCATATTAAGGGAAGCGGCCATAGTAGAAGCGGCGCTTTCCGCGGGTATAGTGGAAAGAAGCGGGACCTGGTATTCCTACAGCGGCGGAAAGCTCGGCCAGGGCAAGGACGCGGCAGTCAAGTATCTTGTCGAGCATTCTGATATAGCCGGTGAAATAGAGAAAAAGACAAAGGAAAAAGTATTCGGAAAACCCGAAGAAAAGAAGGAAGAGCCAAAAGGCAAAAACGTGACCGAATTCAAGGACCTTCAGGCAAAGACCAAAAAGAAAAAAGCAGGGTAAAAATATTTGTAACCACAGCTTTTACAGTTACGTGTCTTTTTGTAGGGGACGGTTTATAACCGTCCCGGTATGGTAACGGTTGTATTTGTAGGGGCCGCCCCATGTGGCGGCCCTTTTTTTAAGCTTTCCGTGCCTGTCAGCCGCCCCTGTATGATAACGATAAATCCGTATTGTTCAAAAAAGAGGCGCG
>CAZHOD010000326.1:0-2588 GCA_964534075.1 uncultured Spirochaetia bacterium | reverse complement strand
CGGAATAAAAGCGGAAAAAACAGGCGAAACAACCACCACTGTTATTTCAAGCGGCGATTCTACTACAGTCGAGAACGAACCTTTTAATGAAATAGACAACGGAACAAAAACTTTTCTCGGCGTTTCTGCGCGGTTTATTACAGATTACGTAATACTGGCGGGGCGTATAAAATCACGAAGCGCTGAGTATGAATATTTTTTATCAGCCGCGGATAACGACCCTTCGGCTATCAGTCAAAATATAACCGATATATCGGGAGGAATAACACTTACCCTGTTTGATAATGTTCTCTTGCCCGTGGAGCCATTTATGCAGGCTGTTACACGAGAGATTAACAGCGGAGGATCATTAACCAATTACAGTATATCCGCGGCGGGCATAAGGGGGGGCGTGGAATTTCAGACAGGAAAAACATCCGCGGTAAGGTTCGGAGCGGATTATACCACCGGAGGCAGGGTGGTCGAGGATGTGACTGACCCGGTTGGCACGGAAGGCAACCCCGCGCGTAATATACTGGGCCTGAACGCCGGTTTTGGTGCGGGGAGTGAGTCCGCGGAATTTAACCTGACTTTCAGGTACGAGATGAGGACAGAATTGCCCGCGCCGGAGGGATATAAGGAGTGGACAAATACCAATATGATGGTTATAATTGGCATGAGAAGTTACACATAAACGCGGCCGCGGAGCCAAAGAAAAAAAGGAGGTTGTTATGAAAAGAGTAATTATTTTTATTGCGGTGGCATTTTTTGCCGGAGGGCTTTACGCCGGGATGGTGGATATTTCAGTAAGCAGCGGTTATCTTTTCGGCTCGATGGACGATATGAATAATTTTATGCAGGATGTCGGTGATAACGTAACCGACGCGGCTGACACAGAGACAAACCTTGAAAAATCCGCGGGTGGTTTTTTTATAAACGGGGATATTTCCGTTGTGCTGTCCGATGAAATAATGATAATAGCCCGGGGCAGTTATTATAAACCGGGGCAGGCGCAGGTCGAGGTATTAAACGATACTTACGGAAATACTACCACAACTCTGGACTTTACAATGGCGCCCGTTATGGCAGGGCTGGGATATAAATATAAACTAATGGGCACGCCGATTATTCTGACAACAAAGGTGCTGGGGGGGTACTCATTCGCCTATTCCGAAATAAAAAATAAGACATGGGATGAGGCAACAGAGGAAGTCGAGTCCGGGGAATTGAGCGGAGGCGGTTTCGCGGCGGATTTTGAAGTGGGTGTGTCGTTTGAATTCAGCGAGAATTTCAGGCTCGGCGCGGCCGGCGGTTACAGGGCCGCGAATGTGCCGGAGCTTACGGCAAATAATGAAATAAACTGGCTCGGTATCCCCGAGGGAGGGGATTTAAGCGACGCTTTTACCGGTACGGTGGTTGAGTTTGATTTAAGCGGTTTTACAGCCGCGCTCGAAGCCACTATAATGTTTTAAGAGGCGGAAAATAAAAAAATAATTATTATGTTTGAAAGGATAATAAAATTATTCAAACGGGGAAAGAAAAAAGACGGGAAGAAAAGAAAAAGGCCCGCCGATATTGTCAGTAAACAGGGATTCCCTGTGCCGGAAGAGTTCAAAAACGACCGCAAAAAAGGCATAGAATTTATCATGAAACTCGCGGTTCTGGCCCGTAAAACCGGGTACACGGATGAAAAATTCAACAACGCGGTCAAGGCGCAGGTGATTTATGAGGAGCTGCAGTTCGAGATAGAAACCGGGCTGAGGCCCTGTATTTATTTTAACCCGGGATATATTCAGCTCAGGTTCGACCTTGATAAAAAAGAAGAAGTGGGGGAGGCCGCGGAAAAACTCAGGGAAAAGGGCATAATTTCAAAAGAAGGGCTCGAGGTTGTACTGACAAAAGATGATGGTAAAAAAGTTTACGCGGCGGGTTCATCAGGGCCCGAACCGTTTGAGCTCGGCGTTAATGACGCGGGGGAAAAAGTAAGGCAGCTGAAACAATATTCCGCAGTAAAGAAAGCGGAAAAGTAAAAATACGGGGAAATAT
The DNA here is from genome assembly GCA_964534075.1 of uncultured Spirochaetia bacterium. GTDB lineage: Bacteria > Oederibacteriota > PGYV01 > PGYV01 > CAYTNY01 > CAZHOD01. The sequence continues at coordinate 563 of CAZHOD010000326.1, read as the reverse complement.
AAGTAAATGTTAAAAAGCGGGGGTTGCCATGAAAATAGATATGGTTTACGAAAGGCAGGAAGGTGTTTTAAGAGTACGGGCAGAGGGAATGATGGACGCAGGGAGGGTGAAAGAACTGATTGTAAAATGTATAGATGAGTGTAAAAAATATAATATAAATAAAATTATTGTAGACGAAACAGATATAAATATTGTAATGTCCGGGGAACAGATATACGGGCTTTCGGATGAAATGGAGAGAATGGGTTACGGAGGGGGTTATGATATAGCGGTGGTTGTCGATGAGCAGACAGCAAAGCTGGACAGGGTGAAGTATTTGGAAGCGCGGTCCAGGGACAAAAAACACAATGTGAAATTATTTACCGACGGGTCAAAGGCAAAAGACTGGCTCAGGGCAAATTAAATCCGCAATTGGAAATTAGCAGGGTGCTGAAAAACCCAAAAATTGTCATTGTGAGCGGCCGGCCTGACGGAGGTTAAACGCAGGCGCGGGGATTTCATCAGGCCGCGTTCATCCCTTCCGCATCTTTGCGCAGCCTAAAGGCTGCGGTTACCAATACGTT
>CAZHOD010000325.1:0-2618 GCA_964534075.1 uncultured Spirochaetia bacterium | reverse complement strand
ATTTCAGTGGGGGCCATCATCGCGGCCTGAAACCCTGACTTCGATGCCGCCGCCGCCGCGAGAAGCGCGACCGCGGTCTTACCCGAACCCACATCGCCCTGCAAAAGCCTGTTCATGGGCCTGCCGGAGCTGAAATCCCCGAATATTTCAGACAATACTTTTTCCTGGGCCCCGGTCAGCTTAAACGGCAGGCTGCTTAAAAGCTCTCCCCTGACAGCCGGCCCGGTTTTTATTATTATGCCCTTTTTTCCTTTTATTCTTTTTCTCCTTATGGCAAGCGCCATCTGCAGGTAAAAGAATTCCTCAAAAATAATACGTTTTTTCGCGGCCTTAAGTTCCGCGAAACTCCCGGGGAAATGGGCGTTTGACAGGGCCTTTTTCAGCCCCTGCAGTGAGTACTTTTTTCTTATTTCAGCGGGTATTACCTCCACGGCGCCGTCGAGGTAATTGTCAAGGCAGTACTTTATTATCTTTCGCACCTGTTTCTGCGTTATTTTTTCGGTTAAGGGGTAAATCGGCACTATCCTGTCCGCGTTAATAACGCCATTGCCGGTTAAAACCTCGTATTCCGGCGTCGAAACCTGGTACTGCCCCCTGAAAACCTCGGCCTTGCCGTGAAAAATAACCGTATCGCCTTTTTTAAAAACCTTTTCCATATAAGGCTGGTTGTACCAAACCCCCGAAATATACCCCCTGCCGTCCTGTATCATTACCGTAGTTATCCTGAGGTTCCCCCTCACTCTCCTCGTGCCTCCGCCCGCGACAACTCCTTTTACGGTTACCCTCTCACCGGGCCTTACGGTATTTATGGGCTTTATATTCGTCCTGTCCATCCAGTCCCTGGGAAAATAATACAACACATCCCCCACGGTTTTTACGCCGAGTTTTTCGAATATTTTAGCCCTGCCCGGCCCGACACCCTTTACGTACTGTATACCTTTTTTAAAACTGTTATTGTCTTCCATTTCACATCCCGAAGAGCCGGTTGAAATTGGACGCGGCCGAAGTCGGTTTGCTTATCTTGAATTTCGGTACCGCGCTTATATTTACCGTAAAAAATATTTCCTCCACCTCGTCCTGCCTTTTTGACCATGAAAAAACCGCTTCCCAGCAGTGCAAATGCCATTTCACGCTGTAATTATGGGCGGCCAGTTCCTTGGTAAAAAGATTGTACTCCCTGGATACGGAAACGTCGAACTCCTCTGTAAAAGCGAATGAAAGGGACGTATCGAGAGTTATGGTATCATCCACGCCTTCCTGCGGGAAGCCCGAAGCATCGACAAGGTTGCTTATAAACCTCGTCGCCATATTCAGGTTCCATAAATTTTCCCGGCCCGGGTCTCGCAGGGTAAATCTGGTCGATATACTTTTTACCTGGTTTGAATAAACACTGTACCGGCTGTTGAGCGAAAAACTATATTCATTATAATTATAACCCGCGTCCATCCTGAGAATCGAAAACCTGGCCATATCCGTGGGTTCCTTAAGCTCGTAAAATTCAGGGAGAAGATTGTAGGACGCCGATGCGTTGAATTTAAAAGCTCCGTACCCCCCGTTCAGGGACAGCGCGGTGTTGTTGGTTGTCACCCCCGAGTGGAGAAGCGGCTCTTCTTCCTCTTCTTCCCTGCCGTAAACGCCCTTGCCAAGATTCCCGGAAAAACTATGGTTCATTGTAAATTTCAAATACCCGCCCGGTATAAGCGACAGTTTCAGCGTCTCGTTCACGTTATAATTTGTTGAAAGCTCAGCCCACTCCTCCCCTGTTTCGGGATTTTTCTCGTTGTTTTTGAAATCCGCTGTTAACCCGGCGTTGGCGGAAAAGGAAGCTATATAAAGAGAAGGCAGGGAGACGCTCAGCCCCGGCCTGAACCCTCCTGTTTCCCTGTAATAATCCCCCTTTTCTTCCGCCCCTGTCAGCGTGGACCCCATATACTTTCTATCAAAATTCAACGAATGCTTATAATACAAATTAGGGACAAAGGGCACTTTCATCGACGCCATGCTGTATGACACGGACGGAAGCACGAGTTTTTCTTTTTCGTATTTAGAAGTTACCGTATTCAGTTTTTCTATATCATCAGCCTTTATAACCAAAGAATTGTTCGACAGAAAAGACGCCGTAAAAGAAGCGTTGTACTCGTGTTTCAAAAGGTCGATTACATCCTCACCCTGTTCTATGCCCCCTTCATCCTCCGTAATCAGGTTGTCCTTAAAAAGATTCATGTCGCTGAAAGTTTTGACTTTCACCCCCGCCCTGACTGTTCCTTTTTTATTAAAAAGCTGGGAATGGTAGTAATCCACCTGCCAGCGGTCTTTTCCTGTTGCCTTCTCCTTATCATGGTTGTAAAAACCATTAAAATAACCCGTGGCCAACTCATTAATCCCGTAATCCAGGCCCAGCTTGACCTTATTGCCCCTTTTTTCCATATAATCATAACCCAGAGACAGCTGGTTAAGTTTATTGAAAAACCAGTAATATTTCACATATACATAAAACCCCAGGTTGTCGTTCCATCCGAATTTTATGTCAAACGGGTCCTTGTTCCCTTCTATGGGCTGGGTATAATAGGGCCAGTAAAGGACGGGAATGTTCCCCAGAAAAAAACTTGTGTGCCACG
>CAZHOD010000324.1:0-2636 GCA_964534075.1 uncultured Spirochaetia bacterium | reverse complement strand
GAAAAAGAAAAATTAAAGGGCATGCTTTCGAAATCCGTCGAGGAACTCGAACTTTCGGTCCGTTCCTCGAATTGTCTGAAGAACGCGAATATCAAGACCATAGCGGACCTGGTCACAAAATCGGAAGTCGATATGCTTAAGTACAGGAATTTCGGCAGAAAATCCCTTAACGAAATAAAAGAAGTCCTCTCCGAGATGGGCATGGGGCTTGGAATGAAAATTGACAAGGAAGTTTTGAAAGAAGCAAAAAAAGCAGCGAAGAAATAATCCCCAAAAAGGGCTTTAACACAAGATAAAAATAAGGAGTTTTAAGCGATGAGGCATCTTAAGAAAAGTAATAAGTTGAGCAGGACAAAAGCCGGAAGAAAGGCGCTGATGAAGACCCAGGCGGCCCAGCTTTTTGAGTACGGTATGATAAAAACAACCGTAACAAAGGCGAAAATTCTGCGGGAAATAGCCGAACCGATGGTGACAAGGGCAAAAAAAGGCACAATTCATGACAGGCGGTATGTCGCCGCGTTTATCAGGGATAAAAAAATAGTAAAAAAGCTTTTTTCAGAGCTCGCGCCCTTATACAGCGGAAGGAACGGCGGGTATACCAGAGTTTTAAGGCTTAACAACAGGCGTGGAGATAACGCGGAAATGGCGATTATAGAAATGGTCGACAGGGAAAAAGTATATAAAAAGGAAGAAAAAAAGGAAAAAGGAAAGAAAGCGAAAAAAGAAGGCGGCGAAGGGCAGGAGGAAACCGAGAAAAAAGATAAAAAGGAAAAGAAAGATAAAAAAAGCGACAAAAAGGACAGGGACAATAAGAGCAAGGACAAAGATAAGGATAGAGATAAGAAAAAAACAAGGAAGACAAAAACGGAAAATAATTAAAATTTACGGAGGTGCGATATGCCGTTAGTCGGAACCAATGAGATGTTTAAAAGGGCTAATGAGGAAGGATACGCGATAGGTGCTTTTAACGTAAATAACATGGAGATACTCCAGGGGATTTATGACGCGGCTATGGAGGAAAAAGCCCCGCTTATACTGCAGGTTTCAGCAGGAGCAAGAAAATACGCCAGGCACGAGTACTTAATTAAGCTTGTCGAGGCGGCGATGCAGACAGGCGATTTGCCTGTGGCGCTTCACCTGGACCATGGTGAGGATTTTGAAATTTGCAAGCAATGTGTCGACGGCGGGTTTTCTTCGGTTATGATAGACGCTTCGGCCCGGCCGTTCGAGGAAAATATAAAAGAGACAAAAAGAGTTGTAGAATACGCCCATGACAAGGGGGTAACTGTCGAGGCGGAGCTCGGCAAACTCGCGGGTGTCGAGGACGATGTTAATGTATCCGAAAAAGACGCGATTTACACGAACCCGGAGCAGGCCGCGGAATTTATAGAAAAAACAGGATGCGACTCTCTGGCTGTCGCCATAGGCACCAGCCACGGGGCGTATAAATTTAAGGGCGAGCCAAAGCTTGATTTCGAGAGGCTGGAAAAAATAATGAAGGTAGCCCCGGATAAGTATAATTTAGTACTGCACGGCTCCTCATCTGTTCCCGCGGAGCTTGTAGAAAAATGTAATAAATACGGAGGGGACCTTCCTGGAACGCAGGGCGTGCCCGAAGAAATGCTGAGAAAGGCCGCGTCTATGGGCGTGGTAAAGATAAACATAGACACTGACCTGAGGCTGGCAATGACAGCGACAATACGGGAAGTGTTCGCTCAGAAACCCGGGGAGTTTGACCCCAGAAAGCACCTCGGGCCCGGAAGGGATGCCATAAAGAAAATGGTGCGGCATAAAATTAAAAACGTGGTCGGCTGTTCGGGCAAAGCCTGAGCAGCGGGCTGAAATATAAAGGGCGCGGGAATTCCCGCGCCTTTTTTAATTAATAGGAGGTGGTTTATGAAATCGCATACAAAGTACCTTGTTTTTAACACAAAACAAAGAATGGAATTTATTAATATTACGGGGGAAATAGAAGAGGAACTAAAAAAATCCGCGATAAAAGAGGGGTTCTGCGTGGTTTCGGCGATGCATCTTACCGCCTCGGTATATATTAACGACAATGAGTCCGGGCTCATAGAGGATATAAAGGAATGGCTTCAGAAACTCGCGCCCAAGGGGCCTGATTATAACCATCACGGGACAGGTGAAGATAACGGAGACGCCCACCTTAAGAATCTTCTTATGCACCACCAGGTTATTATTCCCGTAACCGGCGGTAAACTTGATTTCGGGCCGTGGCAGCAGGTTTTTTACGCGGAATTCGACGGGCAGAGGAAAAAAAGGGTTATAATAAAGATAATAGGGGAGTGAGAAAGATATACTGAAGATAAGAAGTTCCCTCGACGGGAGAGGGATAGGGAGAGGGTGTTGCAGCGGCAGGAGGTGCGGGAATATTAGTGATGGTTATGCCGCGCTGTCCGCGGGCGCGAAAAACAGGGGCGCGCAGTGCACGCCCCCTACAGGAATATCTGATTATTCGTTTTTTGTAGGGGACGGTTTGTAACCGTCCCGTTTTTGGGCGGGTCACAGACCCGCCCCTACAACGGTATTCAATAACAAACGTAATTGTAGGGGCGGACCTGTGTGTCCGCCCGAAAAACGAAAACACAAAAATCGGACAAACATCAGCCTGCGTT
>CAZHOD010000323.1:0-2643 GCA_964534075.1 uncultured Spirochaetia bacterium | reverse complement strand
TAAAAGGCAATGCGCGCGCGATACTTACCGGCGAAAGGCTGGCTCTTAATATGCTTCAGCGGCTTTCGGGCGTAGCGACAAGCACAAATAGTTTTGTGACGGCTATTAAACCGTATAAAAAAACAAAGATACTGGATACACGCAAGACAACGCCGAATTTAAGGATACTGGAAAAATACGCGGTAAAAAAAGGGGGAGGAGAGAACCACAGGATGGGGCTGTATGACATGGTTCTTATAAAGGACAATCACCTCAGATTAATGGGGAGCTCCCTTGAAAAACACATGGTAGAGCTCAGGAGGTTTATCCCGCCTTCCATGCAAATAGAGGTGGAGGTGCATAGCCTGGATATCCTGGAAACCGCGCTTCGGGTCAGGCCGGATGTGATAATGCTGGATAATATGTGTTCCGGGATGCTGGATGAGTCCATGTCAATTATCAAAAAGAAAAAATTCCGGGGTGAAGTCGAGGTATCCGGAGGTGTGGGCCTCGCGAATATAAGGGATATGGCGAGAAAAGGCGTGGACTATATTTCCGTGGGCCGCATAACCCACTCACCCGAAGCGCTTGATATAAGTTTTAAACTGTTGAAGTAGTGAGAAAGGCTTTTAAGTGGATGGCATAAATATAAAAAATATCGGGCCTGTTTTAAAAAAAAATAAATTTCTCAACAAAATAATAATTCTTGATAAAACCGGATCCACAAACAGGTACCTCGCCGAAGGAAAATTCACTTCCGGTACAATAGCCCTCGCGAAAAAGCAGGTTTCGGGCATGGGGCGGCGCGGGAAAAAATGGGAATCACCCGAAGGCGGGTTATGGTTTTCCTGCCTTTTGAATAAAAAAAAGAAAAACCCTTTTTACCATGTTATGTGCGCCTCGGCGGGCGTGCTTTGTGCTATGAGAAGATACGGAGCCGCGGCAAAAATCAAGTGGCCGAATGATATAATTATAAAAGAAAAAAAGGCGTGCGGCATCCTCGCTGAAAACGATTATTATACCGGCAGGGTAATTACCGGTATCGGCATTAATGTGAATAATCCCGTGCCCCGGGGGACGGACACGGCCGCTGTTTCCCTGCGCTGTGTTTTGAAAAAGAAAATTAATACCGGAAAAATGTTTTTAAGCGTAATAAGGGAGATTGACCGCAATTTTTCGCTTCCGGAAAAAAAAGTAAGGGAATACTGGCTGAAAAATTTAACAGGCGTCGCCGGCAGGCAGATAAAGTTTGTAAAAAACGGGAATACATTTTCCGGAACAGGGGAAGGAACAGGTAAAAGCGGCGTTGTGGTGTCCCTGAAAAACGGAAAAAAAACAGAAATTAAACCCGGGGATTTTACTATATAATTTCTTTCAGAAGGAGTATCCCGGCTATTGTTTTCGCGTCGCTTATTTTACCTTTTTTTATCATTTTTATTGCCTCGGGAAGGGTTGTGATAAAAGTTTTTATGTTTTCGTCGAATTCAGGCGCGGCTTTTGATTTTTTCAGGCCGGCCGCCTTAAATACGTGCATGGTTTCGGTTATTATGCCGGGAGACGGGTAAATGACAGCGGCTTTTTTAAGGCGGCCCGCTTTGTAGCCTGTCTCCTCGACAAGCTCGCGCAAAGCGCATTTGCGCGGAGGCTCGCCCGGCTCGAGGGTCCCGGCAGGGAGCTCGTAAAGGTATTTTCCCGCGGCGTAGCGGTATTGTTTTATGAGTATTATTTCTTTTTTCTTTTTATTGAGGACGGGGATAATGACAGCGGAGCCGGGGTGGACGAGGACCTCCCGTATGGTTGTTTTTTTATTTATTTTTACTGTGTCTCTGACAAGGTTTACAATCCTGCCGCTGTATATTTTTTTTCTTTTTATCCTTTTTTCCAAACCCTACCTTCTTTTTTTTACGGCCGCGCGGGAGGTTTTTAATATTTCTCTTTCCGTTATTATGTAATCCATTTTAATATCGTTCCTTGCCGCGGGGATTTTTTTCCTGATTTGTTTTGAAAAGGAAAGGGCGATTTTAAGGGGTTTTTTCCCGGTTTTTTTCAGGAAAGCGTCGAAAAAACCTCCCCCAAAGCCCAGCCTGTTCCCCCTAAGGTCAAATCCTATACCCGGAACTATTATCATATTAAGTGACGAAGGGGTGTTTAATTTTTGTTTTTTTACGGGCTCCGGTATTTTGTAGGGCCCTTTACGAATTTTGGAGTCTTTTAGCAGCCGAACAGGCACGATTTTTCCGTCCATTACGGCCGGAACATAAAGTTTGTGGTTTTTCCTTAAAAGATAGGTTATTATGCCTCTTGTTTTAACCTCGCTCTGCGCGGACATATACACCATTATTTTATGGTTTTTTTTCAAACCGGGCGCGAATTCCTGTTTAAACGCCTTGAATATGTCTATACTTGCCCTGTTGATAAAGGCCTTTGACAGGCGGTTTCGCTTTCTCTTTAGCTCTTTTCGCGCGGAATTCTTGGCTTTTTCCATATGGATATAATACCTCAAAAATTCCGAAAACTCAACGGCATTATTTAACCGGAGGCTACCCGCCTTTTGCTTATTGAAACCGGATGATAAATTAAGGCATAAACAAACTAAAAATAAAAAACGAGACAGATGAGCCTCTACAAAAACAAAACGTATTTGTAGGCGCAGCCTTTCTTGTC
>CAZHOD010000322.1:0-2643 GCA_964534075.1 uncultured Spirochaetia bacterium | reverse complement strand
TAATAAGGGCGTTTAAGGATTTAGCCGCTTCAGCCGGGGGCGGGCCTGAAGTTGTCATGGTCGGTATTGCCGAGGCGCTTATAGCCACGGCGTTTGGCCTCGGTGTGGCCATTCCCTGTGTTATTTTATTCAATTATTTCATGAAAAATGTAAAAAATATCGATGTGGAGCTCGTTACAGTGGTAAACAAAATCCTTGTTCTTATGGCAAATTACGGGGAGGGCGCGCATGCAAGCAGGCGGAGGTGACTCAGACGCGATTACGGACATAAACGTAACACCGCTGGTTGATATTTCGCTTGTCCTTGTTATAATTTTTATGGTCGCGGCGCCCATGGTTATACAGTCGGGGCTGGTCGTAAATGCATCGAAAGTAACGGCGTCCCACGGAAAGTCCACCAAAGATGAGGCAATACAGCTGAAGCTTACGGAAAAAGGGATTATCGTAAACAATAAAAGAATAATCAGGATAAACAACAATGAAATGGAACTGTTTTATTCGCCGGAGGAGCCGGAATCAGCCGCGGCTGAAAAGAAAAGGAAAGAGACCAGGGCAAAATACATAAATTACATGAAAAAGGTGCTTGCCAGGAACAAAAAAAAGCTGCTTATGATAACCAGCGACAGGGGCGTCAAGCACGTTACAATGGTATGGGCTCTGGACGCCTCCAAACAGGCCGGGGCGAAAAAACTGGTAATATTAAAGGAAGACCACACAAAAAAGAAGAAATAACCCGTGACAGGGTAAAGGAGGATTTTATATGTCCATGCATGTCGGAGGAGCGGGAGAAGAAGAGACTCCGATTACGGATATAAACGTAACGCCCCTCGTGGACGTTTCGCTGGTTTTGGTGATTATATTTATGGTTACCACGCCTTTTATGACGCAGTCACAGCTTTCTGTAACACTGCCAAAGGCGTCTACGGATGAGGCGAAAAACGAGGACCATGTGACAATAACAATAAGCGAACAGGGGGACATGAGCGTAAACGAAAAAAACGTTTACACACCCCGCGAGCTTAGGCAGGTTCTGGCCATGAAGCTTATGGCAGTAGATGAAAAGGTGGTGATAATAAAAGCCGATGTGGGCATAGACCATGGGACGGTAATAGACGCGATGGAAACGGCAAAAAAATTAAAGCCCAGGAAGATATATTTTGCTACGGCGCATACCCAGGAGGCGCTGATAGGAAAACAAAAGCAGGGAGTCAAGTAATATGTTCGCGGCTGATTATAATAAAAAAGGAGTGGCTTTTTCCTACACAGTGTCTTTTATAGTGCATGCCCTAATTCTTATAATGTTCCTTATGCACCAGGCAAAGCAAAAAAGGGAAATGATGGAGGAATACAAACTTACGGAAGTGACCATGATGGAAATAATGCCCGAGGAAGTAAAGCCCATGAAGGTCGAAAAGCCGAAAAAAATGTTTGATATACTGAAACAGATAATACCCATAAAACAGAAGAAAAAGCTGGCGGTATCAAAACCCAAAAAGCTCGAAATGGACAAACCCAAGATGGAAATGGACAAGCCCAAGGCCCTTGATTTAAGCAGGAAAAAGCTGGACAAATTAAAACCCGCTGATAAGTCCATAAACCTTGAAAATGAGATAGGTAAAAAGAAAATATCTCCGGCAATGGTGCAAAAGCAGCTTGACCTTGAAAGAAAAAAGAAACTCGCTGCCGCTTCTTCTAAAAAGCTTGATATTTCGTCGTCAAAAAAATCAAGTTTGCTTCCGTCCAAAGTAAAACCGGGAATAAAGATGGATTCATCGAGGGAAACCAGCGGCCTGAAAAAGTCCAGGTTCAAGCTGGGGAAGCCCACGCCTGAACCGAAAAAGGAATCTTTGCTTTCGCAGGATAAAATAACCATAGAAAGAAAACCGCTGCTGATAAGCGGGGAGATATCGGGAAGGCCGCTGGAGGCGGCGGTTAAGCCCGTTTACCCGAGGTGGGCGCAGAGAGAAGGAATAGAAGCTTCGGTAACAATACGTTTTACCGTCCGTCCGGACGGAACGGTTAAAGAGAACGCCATAATAGAAAGGTCTTCGGGCCATACCGAGCTGGACGAGAACGCCAAAGAGGCGCTTTTTAAATTCAGGTTCGCGCCTATAGAAGAGGCGGAAGACCAGTCCGGGTACGCTACTTTCAGATATATGCTGGAGAGGTGAACATAAATGAATAAAAATACAGTAAAGGTGGTTTTTTTAACCGCCGTGATGGCGATGATTTTTGGAAACGGTGTTTTCGGGGAGGAAAGCTCGTCAAAAGAAGTGGTTGTAAAAGGAAAGCTTAAAATCGAAATAAAGACAGAAAAGCCGGAGATAGAAATAAAAACCGATGAGAATGAGGTGGCGGAGAAATTCGTAAAGACCGAAGAGATGTTTATGAACCTTTCTCCGGAAGATATAAGGGATGTCTCAATGAGCTTGCCGGGCCGGGTGGACGAAAATAGGCCGTATTATCATCCTCTTCTTTCTTTTTCGGAAACCCCGCCCGTTTTCAGTGTTTCAGTTAAAATGCCGAAAAAAATAGAGCTTGAAAAGTGGGCGTTTAAAGTAACTGACCCTACCGGCAAAGTAATAAAAAAGCGTGAAGGCGGTGGAGGGCTGCCCGAAAGCTTCAGGTGGGACGGTTTTGACA
>CAZHOD010000321.1:0-2662 GCA_964534075.1 uncultured Spirochaetia bacterium | reverse complement strand
TTATAATATCCCGGGCCGGAGTTTCCTGAAACCCCAGCATCCTGACACCGGATTTCCCCGATATATCGGATGTTTTAACCTGTCCTGAAATCATAAGGAGGGGCACGGACTCTGCCCACGCGCCCGCCACCCCGGTAACCGCGTTGGTGGAACCCGGGCCGGTTGTAACAAGGGCAACCCCAGGGCCGTTCTTATGCTGGGAATACGACAGCGCGGCTATGGACGCTGCCTGTTCATGCAGGCAGCAGGTATAGTTTATCCTGCTTCTGCCGAGTGAATCGGCAAGGTGCATACACCCGCCTCCGGATAGCATAAAAATATCTTTGACACCGAGGCCGCGCAGGTATTTAAATACGTAGCCGGACAGTTTAATCAATCCTGTTTTTCCTTTCCGGGCTCTTCGAATGTGTCGAGCCATAATGAAAATTCTATTTTCCTGTGTTTATTATTCGCGACTGCTTCATCCGTGTAATACGAGTCATCTTTCATATGCGTTGTGGATATTTCCTCGATTATTACGCCGTTTTTTGTGGAAAAAGAATGTTTTTGCCCTCTTGCCACTGTCAGAAGGTCCCCTTTTTTAAGCTCTGATTTTTTACCGTCGATATCCACGGTAAAATCGCCGCTGAGTATATGGAATGTCTCCTCCTTTATTTTATGGGCATGTTCCGGATGCTTTTGCCCGGGAAACATAATAAGCAGTTTTTTACAGTACTCCCTGTTCAGAATATCTATCATCACAAGGCCGTATTCAGCGAATTTTTCCAGGCCGTAATGCGCGGAAATCGAACATTTCACTCCGTTCGGCACCGCTATATTCGCCTCTTTGAGCATTCCCACCGCCTTTTTCACTATATTGAACACCTCTTCCCTGTTTTCCTTTACCGCAACATCATCCGGAATTACGGGTTCATTTTTTTTAATTGGCTTTTTGGCCGTATACTCGGTATATTTGGACAGGTTTTTCGCTGTCATCTGGTTCTCAAAATTGGGTAACGCGAGAAAAGTGTTTTCTTTTGTTACACGTTCGCCTTCGGCGATATCTCCGGAAGCAAAAACCCCTCTCATAAACTTCCTTACCCCTTCCTGCGCCTCTTTTGTAAACTCCATCCTTTCATCCGGGCTGCCGCATATAGTAAAGGCCCGCGCCGCCGCTTCAATCCAGGCTTCTGCCTGCGCGGGCACCGCGGAATAAGCGTTGAGTTTATATTCTTCCGCCGGAACCCCGACGTGTTTTTCAAAAATCATGGCGCCTTTGGCCGCGGCAAGCTTTACCGGTTCGGTTGAATCCGGGTTCTCATGCGTGGAGAAACCTATTGTCAACCCCTCATACCTTTTCCTCAAAAAATCTATCTGCCCCAGCTGCATATCCTCGTCCTTTGTGGGATAGGCGGTCACGCAGTGCATAAGGGCGAAATCTTTTTTCCTGTTTTTGAAAAATATCACCATGTTATCCAGTTCATTGAGCGTCCCGCCGCCGGTGGATATTATTATTGGTTTTTCCGCCTGAACAATTTTTTCCATAAGCGGCCAGTCCGCGAACGAACAACTCGCGACCTTGTATATATCAAAACCGATTTTATCCATTTCTTCAACCGAGGGCTCGTCAAAAGGGGTGCACATCGTGAAAAAACCCGCCTTTTTTACCTCATCTTTAAGCCGGGTGAAATCCTTTTCAGAGAGCCGGGTTTCGGTAAACCTTTTTACTGTTTTAATGTCCATCCTGTCACGGTAATCCGGGTGGATTATTGTTTTGTCCCTTAGCTGAAGCTTAAAAGCAAAATCAAACTGCGTGAATTTATCCTTTACTTTTTTGAATTCATTCACGATTCTTATACCGTGCTCCACATCGCCCATATGATTGTTTGCCATCTCAAACACAAACAGCGGTTTCTTCATATTATTCAGCATCCTACGTCCTCCTTTTGGCTCAACTTTTCAGTAAAAAACTGAATTTCTTATGCCCTATGTAGCTTAATATTGTGGTGAATATAAGGCTCACTATCCCGGCTATATAAGGGCTCATACCAAACCTGTCTATTGTCACATATAATAATAACATATTAAACAGATAGGCTACAACATATACCAGGACGAACCTGGCCGCTTCTGAGAACGATTTTTTTAATACTCTAAAGGTGAAATACTTGTTCCACAGATAGCTGTGCGTTACGCCTACAACACTTCCTATGAACTGGGCTATGAAATAATGCGCGCCGAGAAAAATAACAAGCGCGTACGTCCCGTAACCTACAGCCGTATTCAGCCCTCCTACAAATAAAAACCGTATTTTTCTGTCCTCAAAGAGCCTTTCCGCAAAATTCATGGCTTTTCGCATATACTATATATTTCCCGCGTTATTTTATCAAGCATTTTATCCGTCATTCCCGGATACACCCCTATCCAGAACGTATCATTCATAATCCTGTCCGTATTCGCGAGGTCATCCGCGGCCCTGTAGCCTTTTCCTTCTTTTCTCATAATATCAAAACACGGGTGTTTGACAAGGTTTCCCGCAAAAAGCATTCTTGTCTGTATCTTCTTTTTTTCAAGGTGGTTTACTATATCTTCCCTTCTCATACTTTCTTTCACTGTTATGACAAAACCGAACCACGAAGGGGCGGAATTATCCGCAGGTTCGGGAAGAATAAGCTTATCTTCA
>CAZHOD010000320.1:0-2665 GCA_964534075.1 uncultured Spirochaetia bacterium | reverse complement strand
TATAAGGTGCGGGCTGCCCGGAAATTCGGTGATAAACGCGGATTTTCTTTATATCTATCAAAGGCTCGGGGAATCCGACCATAATAACCTTCATACCGCCTCGTTATTTTGGGAAAAATTTTTCGAAAACGGAGCGGGCCTGATCGCCGGGATGAGAGTGCCTTTTGATTATGAAATGCAGCAGGATGTGAGATTTATGGATTCGAGGGGGAAGTCGAACGCTGTTTTCGGCGGTTTCTACCGCGGAGTAACGGGAGTTTTTAATTACTCGGCTTCGCTTGTATTTGAAAAAGATATTACGTTTTCTTCCGGGTATGAAGGGGAACTGAATTTTCTTTGTTCCGCGGGTTTAAAGGTTTACGACACAAAAGACCAGAGCGTGGATTTTATACTTGAGGGGGCTTATAATACAAGCCGGGCCGACGGCCTGAAGAGTTCGGCCCTTTATATAGTGCCGCAGGCAAGGGTGGATTTCTATAATGATTTCTATTTTTTACTCGGTGTCGAAATTCTCGCGTACGCGGAAAATATGTTTTTAAATAAGTTTTTTATAGAAGGAGATAAAAAAATATTTTACCTGGCGCAGGTTAATTATGTAATAAACAGCGATATAAGGGCGCCAAAAGAGGAAGAAAAAGAAAAGGAAGTTAAACCATGGAAAGAGCAGGACATAGACCCGGAAATGATTCCGTCTTTCTGGCTGGAAGACGAGAAAATGAAAGAAGAGGGCGAAGGTGAAGGAAAAACAGATAACAGTAAATAGCGCCGGGCGCGGGCTTTACGGTATGGCTCATTATCCGGGCGGGGAAAAAGAAAAATATCCCGTGGTTATTTTTTTTCACGGGCTCACCGGGACATCCATAGAACCCCACAGGTTGTTTGTGAAAATCGCGAGGAAACTGGCCGCGCGGGGTGTCGCGGCGGTAAGGTTTGATTTTTGCGGGGCAGGACAGTCCGAAGGAGACAGCGAAAAAACCGGATTTTATGACTGGGCCAGGGACGCGGAAAGTATACTTGATTTTATCCGAAAGGACAGGAGCCTTGACTCTGATAATATGTCGGCAATCGGCCTTAGTATGGGCAGCGCGGTATTAATGTACCTGCTGGCGCGTAAAAAGATTAACACAGGAAAAAACGTGTTTTTATCACCTGCTGTTATGCTAAAAGAACTTATAACGGCCATGAAAGAAAATAACAGGACAGAAAACGGTTGCCTGGTTTTTAACGGGAGCAGGATATCCCTCAAAGCCGTTGACGAAACCGGCAAGATAGACCTTTTTTCAATGGATTACGAAAAAACCGGCCCCGCGCTTATTATACACAGCAGGGACGATAAAACAGTGTCGGTTAAGGCATCCGAAATTCTGGGCAAATTTTTCGGTGAAAAAGGGATTAAAACAGAGCTGCTGTTGCTTGATAATGGAGGGCACACTTTTGACATTCCCTCATCCGAAGATGCCGTTATAGGAAAGGTTTTAAAATGGCTGGTGGAGGAATCCGGTTGAAGTCAGGCGAAAATCACTTTAAAACAAAAATATTTTCTCTTCTCGAGGGGACAGCCTACCCTATGACAGTAAAAACTATTATGAATAAATTAAAGATAAAAAAGTTTTACAGGGCAGGCGTAAAAAACACCCTGAGAAAACTGGTAAGAGAGGGTAAAATCGAAAAATCAAGAAATAAGTATTTTATAGAAAAGGAATATGGAAACACATTAACCGGCCGGGTAGACCTGAAAGCTGATTTCGGGTTTTTAAGGGTGGACGAAGGGGAGGATATTTTCCTGGGGAGAAAAACTATTGAAAATCTGCTGCCCGGGGATACGGTGGAAGTCTACCTGAAGGACTCCAGAAAAGGCGGTACGGAGGGAGTGCTTAAAAAACTGGTGAAGAGGACAGGCGCCCCTGTTATGTGCAGGGTGAAAAAAATAGGGAGCAGGTATTTTGCCTGCCCCGCGAACAAAGGGCAGCCGCTGATAAAAATACAAAGTACAAGTTTCAGAATAAAAAACAATGATTTGATATTAGTGTCAATAGACGAAAATAAAGAAGGGTTGAACGGGGAAGTCATATCGCACGTGTACGGCGGCGAAGATATAAATATGTATAAACAGTTCATACTTAATAAGCACGAAATTAAACAAAAATTTCCGGCGATTGTCATGGAGGAAGCGGAAAAATTAAGCAGGGTAACGGGTGGTTGTTCAAAACGGGAAGATTTAAAGGGGCGTACCGTTATCACCATAGATCCGGCGGATGCCAGAGACTTTGACGACGCGGTTTCCCTTGAAAAAACCGGAAAAGGATATCTTTTGGGTGTTCATATAGCGGATGTTTCCGGTTATATCCGGGAAGAAAGCGAACTTGACAGGGAGGCGGCTGTAAGGGGGTTCAGTGTATACCTGCCCGGGGAAGTAATACCCATGCTTCCGGAGAAACTTTCAAACGGCGTTTGTTCGCTTAAGGAAAAAGAAGACAGGAAAACTTTTTCAATATTCATGAATATAGATGCCGGGGGCAATATAACCGGATATGAAATCAAGGAAACTGTTATAAGGTCCGTAAAAAGATTTTCCTATGAGGACGCGGAAGATATACTGCGCGGCAGAAAAAAGAAGGTTTCCGCGAAAATAAAGGAAATGATTTTTCTTGCTGAAGAACTCAAG
>CAZHOD010000319.1:0-2670 GCA_964534075.1 uncultured Spirochaetia bacterium | reverse complement strand
TCTCCTGTCAAAGGAGAGGATAGAACTTCCTTTTGCTTTTCCCCCTCTCCCTTCCACCTTCGACAAGTCTTTGGCGGACAGGCAACGGGCGAGGGCCGGGGAGAGGGTGATGTAGCAGCTGTCACTTTGTCATCCACGCCTCACCTCTGCCGCGCCGAATATAACTAATATTTTTCTCATCTCACCAATCCTCCGGGCGGCTCCGCATACTGAAAATAAAAGCGGGGCCGCTGTTTGTAAGGGCCGCACAAAGCCCGTATTTACCGAAAAAAGAAAAAGGGCGGGATATAAAGGAAAGATAAAAACGTGCAGGGGAAACGCCCCGAAAAAACCCGGTTTTTCCCCCGCCCGGCCGGGTTTTATTTTTTCTTTTTCCTTTTTCCTGCCCACACTTTACTCCTCTAAAGTTTATTTACCTTATCAACGTATTTTTTCATATCGAATTTCCTTTCAAGCCCCCTGCTGTTCATATACCGTATTTTACCAAAAATTTCCCTTTCTTTCCACGGCCTGTCATGCTTTCCAAAACACCACGCGACACCGGCAAAAGCGTTGGGATCCCTGCCGTCAAGTTCGTATTTATTATTAAGGTATAAGGCGGTTGAATACGCTTCACGCGCCGAAGGGGACCATTCGATTATCTTTTTACCCCAGTACATTCTCATATAATTATGCATTTTCCCGGTTTTCACCATCTCATTTTGCGCCGCGTTCCAGTATATATCGTGGGTTCCCGCGTTTTCAAGGCGCTTTATCCCGTATAAATACGGCCTTTTATCGTTTTCATGGTCTATGAGCGTTTTTTTGCACCATTTTGGTAGCCCGCCAAAAGAATCATACGCGGCGTTGTAATTCACAAAATTGACAGCGAGTTCGCGCCTTATTATAAGCTGTTCAAGAAAATCCGCTGTCCCTGCCTTTCCCGATTCCGCGGCCTTAAGCGCCGCGTAAAGCGGTGATATCTGGCCAAAATGCAGATAAGGGCTTAGGTTTGAAGTATAATCTTTGGAAGGGTCGTTGGAATATTCAGGGTACCCGGACAGTTTATTTTTTATAAATTCATTAAGCAGTTTTTTTGCCCGCGCCGTACCTCCCGTGAAATACTTTGACTTTTTGACACTTTTGTTTATACCGGATTTTTTTATAATTTTCCCGATACTTCCGGGCTCAACCCACCTGTTTTTTGAGCGCGGGGATTTTTTAATAAGCGTTATTCTTTTGACCGGATTTAAATAAAAAGGCACTATCCTGTTTATTTTTTTTCTGATTGTTCCCGCGGAAAACTCTTCTTTTACCGAAGCTTCCTCAACAGGAACTATGACATCGGTTTCGACCCCGTAAAACGGGCATTTGATTTCCCGCGCTGCTTTTTTTCTCCATTTCTTCTGAATACCGGTATAACCCGAGTCAGTTACAGCAAACGCCGCGTTTTTTGCTTCCTTTAAAAACTCACCCACCGGGCCCCCGCAAACAAAATACAGCGCGGCGCCCCTTTTTTCCATCTGCTTTTTCAAAGACGCCAGGCCTTCGAGCATAAAAGAATAATGGCTTTCATTTGCGCCGGGATAATTTTCAACAAGCACAAAAATAACTTTGACGGGCAGGGAGAGTTCATTCGCTTTTTTACACGCGAATTCAAAAGCGTGGTTGTATTCTTCCCTCTGGGAGGACTGCATCCAGTAAAGTACATATTTACCTTTTACCGGGCGGCCGTCCTTTATCGGCCTTATCCTTTGATCCTGAATCATATTTCCCCCTTAAATTATTCCGCGTAATCCGCGGTCTTTCCGGCAGAATAAAGTATTTAATTTCGGTTTTCTCAGGATAGCCGGCTGCAGCGCTCGTTACTGCCTCGCGCACATCCGGCTAAATTTCTACATCCAGCATTTCCCAGTTATTAAGGCTTTTTATCCCGTCCCAGTAAGGGCTTGTAGAAAGCTGCTCCTTAAAGGCGCCCAGAAAATCCTCCTTGCTTCCTACTCCCCTTGCCGATCTTTCGTTCATTATATTCTCTTCCCATGCCTCATCCCACTCTACCATATCGTAAAATTCCCAGGCAATTTCACCATTACCGGTATATATGAGGTCCAGCATATATTTCCAGACATAAGAAACAAAACGCCCCTTGTTTTCCGTAAGATATTCTTTCATTTCCTCTTTTGAAGGCGGGTTTTGCCTCATATAAAACTCATCCGGTATATATTCGCCACCTGTCCACCTCAATATTACTTTCGGCGCGGGAGCCTCGCCTATAGAGGCCCACCAGTCAAGGAATGTACAGTCATGCCCTATAATCTCGGGCACACCGTCATCCTCCATATCTTTAAATTTTATGCCTTGGGCGAGCCCTTTTATCTCCGCCGCCAGCTCGGGCTGCCCTTTTAATTCATAAATATAATAAATATTGGAGCAGCTGTCTTTGGTTGAGTTCAGCTGCACAACAACATCAGGCACAGAATTTCCGTTCAGGTCCCGTCCCGCCTCAGGAAGGATACCCGTTCCTCCTTTTTTTCCGAAAACAATGCTTTCTTTTTCACCTGCTTCTTTTTTTAATACTTCTTTATCATCCTTCAAAATCATAAAAACGTCCCTGCCTGACTCCCCTTTTTTCTTTTTTAAGGCTCTTCGTGATTTCGTGTGGGTAAATTATACCACAGAAAACACAAAAAT
>CAZHOD010000318.1:0-2703 GCA_964534075.1 uncultured Spirochaetia bacterium | reverse complement strand
GGTGAGGCGGGTAAAACACTTATTTCAAATTTAAAACTGCTCAGGAAAAAGGATCAGCTCAAGCTGGTTATAGGCTCAAAAAAGGACATGGATTACGCCGCCCGGGAGCTTAGAAAAAATAAAACAAAGGCCGCGGTTATGGCGCAGCCGGTTTACGGGAAATTTCCACTCAAAAAAATAAGGGATTATATTATGAAAAACAACCTGCAATGGAGGGCCGGGATACAGCTGCATAAAATAATAAGCAATAATCGACAGGGGATAATTAAATGGTAAAATTAATAGTTATCGATTATAATTTTTTCCGGTAAATAAAAATTATAAATCCACGGGAGGTTGTATGAAACGCGTTTTTATCATATTGGCGGCGGTATTTTTCGCGGCGAGGATATACGCCGCGTTTGACTGGAAGACAATAAAGACGGAAGAGTTCGAGGTTTTTTACAAGCCCGGATACGAAAAAAGGGCGCTGAAACTTCTTTCATCCCTGGATTATTTTAAGGATATACCGGAAAAGATAACGGGAAATAAAAAAGAGGGGATCCCCGTAATTCTGGAGGATTTAGGGACAGCCGCGGCCCGTGGAGGGTTTGCCAACCCGATTTATTACATGATGAGCATAACAAACGAGCAGGGAAAAGAGGCGCTGCATATGCCCCTGGTCGGGGTGCATGAATATACTCACATGCTTCATCTCACGCAGTCAGAGGGCCTGCCTTCTTTGTTTGCTTTTTTATTCGGTGGCGTTTTCGCGCCGCCTTTAATATCGCCGGGCTGGGCCATAGAAGGCATTACAACATACACAGAGTCAAAAATTTCGAAATATTCTTCGCGCCTCAACAACGGCGCTTATGATTCTTATATAGGGGCCTGTGTGTCAGAAAAAAAATTCCCTTCAATAATGAAGGCGACCTATCAGCCGGCCGAGATGCCCTCGTACCTTTCCTGGTATCTTTTCGGGGGCGAGTTTTTTGAGTTTCTTTCACAAAGATACGGGGAGAAAAAATTCGCGGAGGTTTTTGAAAAATATTCATGGTGGCCGCTGTCCTATTTTTCGCCGGTTTTGCCGGTTTTGGGCATCGATTCAGTACTGGGCAATGTTTACGGAAAACCCGCGGAGGGGCTGTGGGAGGAGTGGGAGGAGTATGAAAGGGAAAGGTACAGGGATTTCAAAATGCAGGGGGAAAAAATAACCGGCCACGGATGGTACTCGCGTTATCCGGTAATATACGGCGGTTTTTTGTATTATAACAGGGTTGTTGTGCGAAAGCACGCCCCGTTCTCCACGAGGGCTTACAGCGATATTGTCAGGATAAACACAAAAAGTATGAGAAGAAAAATAATGATGTCCACTACTTCATCCTTTACGCACCCTGTTGTCCTTGCCGGGAAAAATGTGTATTATTCCCTTGCCGGGACAAAAGGCGGTTACGCGAATACGGCTGATTATGGTTTTGGCGGGTTTGTGGTTGTTTATGAGGAAAACACCGAAACAGGGAAAAAAAGAAAAATATGCGAAGGAAGGATAAGGACATTTTATATAGACGGCGATACGCTTTTTTACGCGGCGGACAAAAAAGAAGGTTTCGGCTCCAAAATATACAGTGTGGGCCTTAACAGGCCTGAGGAAAAACACCTTTTTGATACTGATTATCTTGTTTTAAGGTTTTCCGGGAAAGGCGGTATGGCGGCGGCCTCGGCGCGGAAGGAAGGGGAAAACCCGGATCTTTATTTTTTTGACCCGGAAAAACAAAGTTTCAAAAAAATAGTTGCCTCACCTTATTCCGAGAACAACCCCGCAATATACGGGAAAAAGATTTTTTTCGACGCCAATTACAGTTCAAGGAGGCGCGCGTACGCCTATGATACGGAAACAGGCGGAGTTTACAGGCTGACGTCGAACGGCTACGCGGAGCATCCGGCGTATGAGCCGGAAACCGGAAAGATTTATTATACAGGCATAAATACGGGCGGTTATGATTTGTATTCAAAAAAAGCCGGGTTTGAAAAATTTGAACTCAAAAAATGGCCGGAAGAAGATATTGAAATACCAATATTAAAGGGCGGTGAATATAAAAAAGGCGGATATGCCGGGGCTCTGCCGTCTCTCCTGCCAAAAGTGAGGATGCCCCTGGTTTATTTTGATGAAGGGATAAGCCGGGCGGGTGTGTTTTTGAGTTCCCGGGACGCGGCCGGCGAGATTATGTACGCGGCAACTTCGTGGTATGACATAAAAAATGAAAGAATAGACTGGGACGCTGCTTTAAGCACCATACATTTTACGCCCTTGATTTTTACTGTCGGGTACGGCAGTTATGACGCGAAGAACGCTTTATACGCGTCCGCGGATTATATGCTTTTGCGCAGGAGGCGGGCAGGGGTTTCGCAAATTATTCCGGGGCTTGATTATAACGTTTTTCGTAATTATGAGATAAGGGAACTGGTGCCGCGGATTAATATCCTGTTTGAGTTTCCGAAAGTATCCATGGGAATATACGCGGCAGCCATGCTCGAAGGGCCGGCTCTCGGCTCCATGCGCGGAGGGAGGGAAGGGGTAAATGCCGCTTTTTCATTTTTAAATTATCATCCAAACGCCAGGATTGGGATAAAAGGCGAGTATATGTGGGACCCGGATAACGAAAATCCCGAGCCGCCCCCTGTCAGAGGATACACGAATGATATGGCGGCGGGCGAATGGACGAG
>CAZHOD010000317.1:0-2709 GCA_964534075.1 uncultured Spirochaetia bacterium | reverse complement strand
CCTGAAAGGTTGCGCCTACAAAGACCGATATGCGCCACCATAACTGAGGCGTTACAATTTGCAAGGCCTTTTTGTTTTCCGGCCGACAATCGGCAATTCCTTAATAGTATCCTTTTTTTACCAGGTAATTTTTGATTTTTTCCTTTTTTGAAAAATTTTTGGCGAACGAAACCGCCTCTTTTTTCGTGTCAAACCGCCCTATCTGGACCTTGTAAAATTTTCGGCCTTTTTTTACGTATACATCATAACCTTTATCTTCCATTCTTTTTTGCATCTGGCGTGAAAATTTTTCCGTGGAAAAAGCGCCTATTTGCATTGTATAAAATTCTTTTTTTTCCTGCTTTTTCTTTTCCACTGCCTTTTTTTCCTGTTGTACTATTTTTATATCGTCCTTTTCTTTTTTTAACGGTTTATCCGGCTTGTATTTGGGAAATTTTTCACTGAGTTCTTTTGAATACCTTCCTGCCAGTTCGGTATTACTCAGGTTTGAATACGAATCTATAAGTTTTACGTAAACATCGGGCAGGTATATATATTTTTCTTTCTCCGTGAAATTATCCAGGATATCTTTATATGTATGGGCCGCGGCAAGATACCGCCCCTGCTTGTACAGCGAATCCCCGTAAACAAGCCTGACTCTGTTCCTGAAAATCGTAAAATGCTCGCGGGACATGTAATCGTCATAAATCCGTTTGACACTGTCGAACTTATCCTGCGCGAGCAGCGAAAGCATAAGGCTGTAATATGACATTTCTATCCACACTGTATCCGAAAATTCTCCCAGTATTTTACCGAACTGTTCCTCCGCGCTTTCATAATCGCCGCCCGCGAAATAAAGCCTGCCCAGCGAATAAACCGCCTCAGCTTCGTGCCTCGTTTCGGAATATTTACCCATTACTTCTTTATAAATATTTATTGATTTTTCATAACTCTCCTCGAGTTCCGCCAGTTTCATCATAACATCCGGCTTGAACCTGCTGTCAGGGTACTTTTCCATAAAATCCTTTAACAGAACCTCTGACTTATCATATTGCTTTTTGTTGTACGCCTCCATAGCGTCGAGATATAACTCGTCGCCCGACGAACCGCCAAATACCACCAGAGGAAACGCGGCAGTAAAAACAAGCACAGCGGCCATTTTCAGCATCGGCGCCCTTCGCGTCAATATCATATTATTTCCCCTCCAAAAGACTTTCCTCTTATCTGTGTTATTTTAACCCTGAAAATTTTTCCTCTCATATCCTCTCCTGCTTTTACATAAATTTTTTTATTATTATCCGTTGTTGTTTTCAGCTCTCCCGCGTCTTTCAGGCTTTTGCCCAGGCCCAAAACGTCAAATTCCCTGCCTATATAAGTTTTGTTTATATCATCGCTTATTTTTTTCTGTAAATCAAGTATGTAATTTAACCTTTTAAGTTTTACCTCTTCGGGCACGGAATCTTCGAGTTCCGCCGCTTTTGTCCCCTCTCTTTCTGAGTATTTAAAAACAAAAGCGTCGTCAAACTTTATTTTTCTGACAAACTCAGCCGTTTCCTCAAAATCCTCTTCGCTTTCGCCGGGGAACCCGACAAGTATATCGGTCGTAATGGCGGCGTTTTTCAGCGCGCCCCTTATCATACCCGCCTTCTTTTCAAATTCCCCGGAAGTGTACCCGCGGTTCATAAGCTTAAGTATCCTGTCGGATCCCGACTGAACAGGAAGGTGGATATGGCCGCATATTTTTTCTTCCCCTGCTATTGTTTTGATAAGGGAGGGGCCCAAATCCTTGGGGTGCGAGGTCATAAACCTTATTCTTTTTATACCTTCCGCTTCCGCCGCCTTTTTTAAAAGGCCCGGAAAACCGGTATTTTCATCCCTGTATGAATTTACGTTCTGTCCGAGCAGCGTAACCTCACAGCAGCCTTTTTTTGCCATATTTTCAAGTTCGTTTATTATATCGCCCGAAGGCCGCGATTTTTCCCGCCCCCTGACATAAGGGACGATACAGTAAGTACAAAAATTATTGCATCCTCTCATAATCGCGAGATAATCTCTTACTCCGCTTACCCGCCCGGCCCCGGGGCGGCGGCTAGCCCCGCTTTGGCCGGCCCTTACTGTCCCCCGGCCGGCCCTTATGATATCGGCTATATCCGTAAAATGCGACGTGCCCGCCACAGCGTAAATTCCGGGGTATTTCCTTAAAATATCTCCCTTCATTCTCTGGGCCATGCACCCGGCTATAACAACCTTTTTCTTTTTTATGTATTTTCCCGCGTAGCTTAAGGCTCTGTCCTCGGCGTGTTTTCTTACGCTGCACGTGTTCAGGATGATAATATCCGCCTCTTTTTCAGAAGGAACTGTTTTGTAACCCTCATAAAGAAGCATGCCCTCCATAACACCGGAATCATAATCATTCATCTGACAGCCGAAGGTACGGATAAAGACACTTTTCGTCATACTTCTCCTTTCTATAACATTTTAATATTGGACGTTTTTACTGAAACATACGCTTACATTATATAATATTTGAGGTGTAATTTGAATTATTTATGAATCCGGATTTCTCCCGCGAACAAATTTACACCTTTTGGTTTTAACCTGTCATCGCGGCCGGGTTGAGAGAGGCCTTTTCCGGGGCAGGAAATACTTATTTTATATTTACCCTGTTTTTGTCCTCATGAGAAAAATCTTGACGCCGAAACCACGTAAAACCGCTTTTTTTTCACCTTG
>CAZHOD010000316.1:0-2722 GCA_964534075.1 uncultured Spirochaetia bacterium | reverse complement strand
GTCATCGAGCATTCTGAATACCTGCGCGGTAAATTCTTCCGTGTTCTCCCGTACAAGCACCCCTCCTTTTTGCGGCTCCATTACCTCGGCAACGCCCATGGCTCCTACCGCCACAACCGGGGTTCCCGCTGCCATTGCCTCTGTGACAACAAGCCCCTGCGTTTCCGTAACAGAAGCAAACGTAAAAATATCCGCCGCGGCGTAGCAGTTGACCCAGTCACGCGGCGTGAAATAACCCATGAATTTCACGAATTCATCGACCCCTTCATCCTTGGCTGCTTTCCTCACGGCGCTCTCTGCCGGGCCTTTCCCCGCTACAATCAGCATAACGTCGCGCCTTTTTTCTGTCACTTTTTTAAGGACCTTAAACAAAAACGGTATATTTTTTTCGAACCCGATCCTTCCCATGAAAAGGAATAATTTTGTATCCCGGGGTATATTGTTCTTTTTCCTGAACTCATCCCCGTTATGCTCCCTGAAAAGGTCAATTTTTATGCCTGTGGGGTTGACCTTTATAGGTACCTTTTTTTTCACCCCGTAAACACGCAGTGTATCCTTCATCTGTGACGACGGGCATATAATCATATCGTGCTTGTCGCAGAAATATTTGCTTATTTTCCTCACTATCCATTTTCCGACAGGCTTCGGTATGGCCTTTATGTAATGGGCGTACTGCTCAAAAAGGGTATGGTACGTATCAATCACCGGGCATCCGATTTTTTTCGCCCACTTTATCGCGGCCCATCCGACCGGCCCCGGCGCGTGCGAATGCACTATGTCGAATTTTTCCTCCAGGATTGTCGCATTAATTAATTTTTTTGCCCTGCCTGTTTTTGGTTTCGCCCATCTGTCCTCGGGGTCGAAAAAAATATATTTTGAAGGTATGCGGACAACATACTTTTCATTGGCCCTGTCCTCCTCGCTTTTGATGTCCATCTGTTCCGGGGGGTATTCCGGCGCGGCTATTACCACTTCATGCCCCAGCCTGCGGTATTCTTTTGTGAATGTGTCAATCGATGTCACGACCCCGTTTACCCTGGGCCTGTACGTGTCTGTAGCCATAAGTATTTTCATTAATTAACCTCCGTAATAAGTATTCCGGGTTTCAGGTTCCAAATTTTTTTCCGGGCCCCGGGGCCTGAATTATTCTTCTTCTTTTTGTTTCTCTTTCCTTTTATCCTCGGTGATTTTTTCCCAGGCGTCCTTTGTCAGGTTTTTTATGTTCGGATAAGCCTCTATCTCATCGTTTTGACAGGCACGCGAGAACCAGTTTACTGCCTCCCTGTTGTTGCCCAGCATCCTGTTTATTTCCCCCGCCAAATACATAATTCCGACAACACCTATTTTTTCCGGTATATGTACGCCCCTCTCATAAGTCATCACGTAATAATCAAGGGCTTTTTTCAGATATTCATTTTCTTTTTCTCCATCTCCCTGCTCCCTGTACATCCAGGCTATATGCATATAAAGGCCGGAAATAATATTGGGATTTTCGGGTTTAAAATGTTTGTAAAACGATATTGCCAGCAGGTGCTTTTTTACTGCCTCATCGCAGGAAACATCGCGGCTGTTCCCGAACTTTACCGCCCTGCCGGATTTTTTAATGGCCAGGGCCAGGTCTATAATCTCCTTATGATAATCGAGCGGCTGTTTGTCGTAATCCTCGTTGCGCGCCGCGTAATTACATTCATTGCATACGGTTACCGCGTAAAACAGAGGGTTTACAAGAGCGTAGTTTTTATGAAAATCCGGCTCGACTGATCTGACCTTAAGAAAGGACGGCTTTACCCTCGGCGCCTTCTGCGTCGCTCCGCAGGCTTCGCACTCAACCTCCTTGAACCAGATGGGATCCCTGGGCGGCTCCTCTTTTTTTTCTTCCCTTTTTCTTTTCAGCATATAAATAATCCCGTTATTTGGTTTAGGCCGTGAAATTTAAGGCTGTTTAACCGCCTCCTCTATCCTGTCAAGGCCTTTTTCTATGTTTTCCATGGATGTGGCATAAGATAGCCTGAAACTGTCATCCCTGCCGAAAGCAACGCCGGGAACCACGGCCACATTTGCCTTTTCAAGAAGGAGTTTCGCGAAAGCCATGGAATTTTTTATTTCCCCGCCTTTTATTTTTTTCCCGATAAGTTTTTTGAATGAGGGGAAAAGGTAAAACGCGCCGGAAGGTTCGGCGAATTCAAGGCCTTCTATTTTGCCTATTCTCTCCATCATGTATTTCCTTCTTTTATCGAACTGCGCCACCATTTCCTCCACGACTTTCGCCGGTGTTTTCAGCGACTCAAGCGCGGCAGCCATGCACATGGACGCGGGGTTAGATGTCGAGTGCGACTGAATTTTAGAAATGGATTTTATCAAATCCACGTTATCCGCGGCTGTATAGCCTATCCTCCAGCCTGTCATGGCAAATGATTTTGACGCCCCGTTTACCACAATGGTATTCTTTTTTATGTCATCCGAAAAAGAGGCGATCGAAACATGCTTTTTTCCGTTATAAAGTATCTTTTCGTAAATTTCGTCGGAGATTATTGTTATGTTTTTTTCCACCGCTGTTTTGCCGAGTTTTTCAAGGGTTTCACCGGAGAGCACCGAACCTGTCGGATTTGAGGGCGAATTCACGATCATTGCCTTTGTCCTGTCCGAAATCTTTGAATTGAGCAGGTTGAAATCCACCTCAAAATTATTTTCCGGGTCCAGATCCACAATAACCGGTTCCCCT
>CAZHOD010000315.1:0-2722 GCA_964534075.1 uncultured Spirochaetia bacterium | reverse complement strand
CACTGTAGAAGTAACTGTATTTGTTACTGTGGGAGTTATTGTCGATGTTACAGTAAACGTGGCTGTCGGTGTCACCGTCGGCGTGACTGTAGGTGTTATTGTTGGAGTAACGGTTTGCGTAATAGTAGGTGTCACTGTCCGGGTTGCTGTCTGCGTCACTGTAGAAGTAACTGTATTTGTTACTGTGGGAGTTATTGTCGATGTTACAGTATGCGTTACTGTCGGTGTCACTGTCCTTGTCGCCGTATTTGTCGGTGTAGGTGTGGCTGTAGGTGTGGCTGTGGATGTGGCAGTCCGGGTTGTCGTTGGTGTAACAGTGGGTGTTATTGTCTGTGTGACGGTCTGCGTGACAGTTTGTGTTTCTGTCGGTGTTATTGTCGCGGTCACTGAAAGCGTAACTGTCGGTGTGGCTGTCGGCGTTACTGTCCTTGTCGCCGTATTTGTCGGTGTAGGTGTGGCTGTAGGTGTGGCTGAAGGTAGTGATGTCTGTGTAGAGGTAATGGTTTCAGTACACGGCCCAAGGCCGGGCGGCCGGCCTGTCTCAGGGTCGATAATACTTCCCTCCTTTATTTCCCCGATAAGCGTACCATTACTGTATATTGCAAAATGATAATCGTCATAATAAGGCCCTGCCATATTACCGTTACATGTATCCTGGCCCATTGGAAGCCCGGAATAATCATCATAAAAATCATCCCACCCGTCATTGAACGCAATCATATAACTTCCCTGCGCAAAAGCAGCGGAGTAAGGGGCATAACCGGGTATTACCCCTTCTTCTTCATCACGCGCAGCATACGCGTAATTCCGGCTATTTTCGTATTTAGCGAACCCGCCGCCGCAGGCTGTAGTGAAAAGTATCTGAAAACCATGCACCCATCCCCCGTCTTTCGGTATGTAATCATTCCCTCCGGTATAATTGATAAATACCTGTACAACCTGGTTAACCCTGTGAGACGGGCTTTCTGTATATTCCGCAACCGGCGAAAAAGGATAAGTAATATTACCCTGTATCTGCACATTGCCGGTTCTGCTGCCCGATGAATCGAAAACCTCACCGTTCTGCCCGCAAACAGACGCGCACCGAAGCTGCGGTTCATAAACCCAAAACTTCACCGACAAATTAAGGTCGTTATAATACAAATCTTCATTGTTGTTATTTACGATTTTAAGATAATACCGCCTGTCCTGGTATCCTGTCTGCTGGCACGTTACCATCAAATCGAGCTTTTTTGTCAAATCAGCGCCGCAGGGCACAAAAAAACCGGAAGATTCCGCCCGGGCGTTTGTCGCATAAGGGATAATTAAAATTATGATATAAAATAAAAACATGCGTAAAAAAGGCAGAACAAACCCGCTTATATTTTTTTGTTTTTCGCTTAAAGGGTTTTCGGTTTTTAGAAAAAGTATTCCGGGTTCCGCCCCTGATTTTTCCTTCCCATCGGTTTTTCCCATTTCAATTTCTGTCTTTCCCGCCCGCATCAGCCCCCCTGCCGCAGGACGTATGTATTGCTTATTGTTTTAAATATACCACTCCCCAAAAACATGTCAAGTATTTTTTTATCAATTTTTCATCAACCTGCCGAATTCCGCATTTTGAATAAAAAACGCATAATTATTTAACTAAAACACGTATATAGTTGACATATTTTAGCCCTGATGGTAAATTGTTTTTCATGAAAAAACAAACATAGAATTTACCGTACTCATTATTATCCTGGTGTTATCATTCCTGAATTTATTCTATGCCCTTGACGACGCGGGGCTTTGGCAGGACGAGGCTCAGACCGCCCTTATAGGAAAATCCGTGCTTGATACAGGGCTGCCTCACGCGGGTAATAATACGAATAGTTTCTACCAGGTAAAAAACAAAAATTTTAAAGACAATCTCCTGTGGCGCTGGCACCCGTGGCTCCAGTTTTACATAAGCGCCGCATCCCAAAAAATTTTCGGCCACGGCACATTTGGAGCGCGGGCGCTTTTTACACTCTTCGGATTTTTGTGTATTCCGCTTGTGTTTTTGCTTTCAAAAGAAACTTTCAACAGTAAAAAAGCCGCGCTTTTATCCGCCCTCTTTCTTGCTATATCCGTTTCGTTCATACTTATGTCCCGCCAGAGCAGGTATTACGCCCCCCTGACATTTTTATTCACCTGTACTGCCTACGGGTACATGCGGATATACAACGAAAAACCACGGGGCGTCTTAATAACCGGCTTATCCTCCTTTTTTCTGTTTCACGCTGTCTACGCTTACATTCTGCCGCTTGCTTGTGCCGCCGCCCTTCATTCTCTTCTTTTTAACAGAAAATCCTTTTTAAAAACCACGCTTGCTTTTGCAATACCTCTTTTAATCAATTCTCCGTTCCTTATTTTCTTATATACTGTTAATTATAATTCAGGAATCGAAATTGTTTCGTACATTAAAAAAATTCCTGCCCGCGCATTATTTTACGCCGAAATTTTTTTCGCCCATATTTTCGGCCCGGTTTCCATGGCAGGGGCTTTTGTTCTGGGAGCAATATATTTAAAGCGGAAACATACGGCAGCCCTAAACTCCGGCCTTAAAGCCCCTTTGTTTCTTTTGTTTCTGGCTGTCGCCGCCGTATTATCCCTTATTCTTTTACAGTCACAAACGTTTTTAAGGTACCTTTTTCCCCTGCTGCCAATATTCGCGGTTTTTAACGCCTGTATTGCGTTCTTCTGTACCGGAAACAAAAGGCTG
>CAZHOD010000314.1:0-2727 GCA_964534075.1 uncultured Spirochaetia bacterium | reverse complement strand
TGGATTCTGACGAGTTATTTTATGTCGATTCCCGCGGACATGGACATGGCGGCCGAGGTCGACGGGGCGAACCACCTGCAGGTTCTTTATTACATTGTCCTGCCCGTGGCCGCGCCCGGCATAGTAACGGCGTTTTTAATAACTTTTATATTTACGCTTAATGAGTTTCTTTTCGCGCTTATGTTTACGGTCGACCATACCGCGAGGACGGTCCCGGTTGCAATAGCGCTTTTTACAGGAATGCACGGTGAGGTACCATGGGGCGATATAATGGCGGCGTCCGCCGTAACTGCAGCTCCGGTTATAATACTCGCCGCCGTGTTTCAGAAAAGAATTATACAGGGCCTGACCGGCGGGGCGGTTAAATAAAAAAAGTATTACCTGTGTATAAATTTTTATGCAGGGGGCGCCCTGTGCGGCGCCCCGAAAACGAAAACACAAAAACCGGACAACCATTAAAAAGGGAGAAAAACTGAAGATAAGAAGTTCCCTCTCCCTTTTACCTGCGCCAAGGCTTCCACCTCCGCCTTTCAGGCTTCATCCTTCGCTCTTCGAGCTACGGCTAACAAGCTGGCGGACAAGCCGGCAGACAGGTGACGGGAGAGGGTGTTGCAGAGGCAGTAAGTGCGGAAATATTAGTGATGATTATGCCGCGCTGTCCTCGGGCGCGAAAAGCAGGGGCGCGCAGTACCTTAAAAACACTTCGTGTTATACGGCACAAGCGCACGCCCCCTACAGAGGATTTTATTTATTTTTGTAGGGGAGGCCCTGTGTGGCCGCCCGAGGGATTAAGGGGGTTTTTTTCTCTTATCCTCTGTGAGGAAAAGGGGGGCCGAGGGGTTTTCTTTTAACCCCCTTTAACAAAGGGTGTTACAGGGGGTTTTGGAACTTCCCCCTTTAACAAAGGGGGACCGAGGGGGTTTTTATAGCGGCTGTACGTACTGCCTACTCTCAACGATTTGTCCTGATTCATATGTGTGGGTAAAAGACAGTTTAATAAAGGGGGTAAAAACTACCAAAATCAACCTTTATTTATCCACCACCTGCGGTTGTCACTGCACATCCGGGGACCCGCCTTCGCAAAAACAACAATGCTACGGAGGGCAGGCAGGTGCTAAAATTGCGCCTATAATTCCACCGCCCGCACGGCCCCGTAATTTATGAAAAACGCAGTCCCGGGCCTTCAAATTCTACTGAAAGGAATGAAACACATCGATAATGTGTTATAATAATTTGTCCCTGCATTATATAAAATACTTGTGGCATGCTTGACGTTATTTAACCGTTCTTTCAGCTGTACTGTTATCCATTCCGTAATTCATTATTTGAAATTCCTGCAAATACAAATTGATTGATAGTTGAATAATGGCGCGCTTGTCAGGGCGGATAGCGCAGGGCGCTGTCTCTGCGTTACTTAGACCGTTTTAAATAAACGCCCGGCATGAAAATTCTGAATGAGTGTTGGCTTTCTATATGTGTCTTGACAACCGACTAACTTATGATATAATTGTGTTACAAATGAGTTACAATTATGGAGGATATCATGAAGTATACAAATGTCAGAGAGCTGAAGCTGAACACAAGTAAAGTGCTTGAACAAAGCGCAAAATATGGAAATGTAGTTGTTACAAAAAATGGAAGGCCGGTGGCGCTCATACGGCCTGTATCAGAAGATGATTTTGATATAAAACCAAAGATTCTATGGCCCAAACTTCGTAAAGGCGCCGAACGCGCGGGGTATGGGTTGAAGGATGTGGACAAACTTGTCAAAGCTGTGCGTAAAAAGAAAAAATGAAAAAAATAACATCGGTAATCGATACAAATATTGTTATTTCAAGTTTGTGGGGCGGTAAACCGGGGAAGGTAATTGAATTATGGAATAAAGGGGTATTCATTGCAGCGATAAGCCCTGATGTGTTGCGGGAGTATCTTGCGGTATTATCAAGGTTTGATATCACACAGGAAGAGCTTGATGGCTTTACTTTACTGTTTTTAAATGAAAATCGCAGCAAATTTGTTATCCCTTCAAAAAAAATTTATATCATAAAGGAAGACCTTTCAGATAACAGGTTTCTTGAATGTGCAACTGCATCTAATGCGGATTATATCGTCAGCGGCGATGCTCATTTGCTGCGAGCGGAAAAATATGGTAAAACGCAGATTGTAACTGTTGAAAAATTTTTGAAAAAATTATTGCTAAAATAGACAGAAAACAAAAATGAGAAAACTCAGTGCCAAGTCTTGGCTTGCGGCATGTTTGCCGGAGGACTAGAGGCTTAGATGTTCGGAAGTTTGGCAAAACCGCCAAGGGCGAAGAATATCCATCACCTTTCCACCATCCGCACGCCATCTGCGGACCCGCCTTCGCAAAAACAATAATGCTATGGCGGGCAGGCAGGTGCTAAAATTGCGCCTAAAATCATATTTCCCGCACCGGCCATCTATTTTATTACCACAAAAAAAGGACGCTTGTAGAGGAGTGCTTGAGCGCCGATACAAAGACCATAATACCCCTATCGTAACTGAGGTATTACTATCAGGGGTTGATTTTTCTTGATTTTTCCCGTGTTATCTGTAAAATTAAGGAAAAACGGAGGGAATTGATATGGATAATAAAAATACAGCCGCGCCCGGTGAGATAACTGTTGACGTAAGGTCGAGCGAGCCGCTGAAATTTATAAAAATATTCAATGAATCCGCGGAAGAAGCGGTAAATAGCGGGTATGA
>CAZHOD010000313.1:0-2737 GCA_964534075.1 uncultured Spirochaetia bacterium | reverse complement strand
ACATCGATTTCTTTGTGGTTAATGCCCGCATCGGTGACTGCGTTATATACCGCCTTCTCATTTATCAGCATTACAGACCCGGTTTTCGCGCCGGTCAGCTCAAGGCACCTTTTCAGAATAAATTCAAGAAGTTCCGCGGGCTTATTCGGCCTGTTCATTTCGACCGATATATAATGTAAAAGTTTAAGTTTGTTTATTTTATCTGTATAATTATCTTCAGTTTTTTTTGTATCCATGGTTTCTCCTTTTGTCTGTTTTTATACATTATATATCCTTTGTTCAAAAAATCAATGTTTTTTGATAACTTTTTAACCACCCAAACTCTTTGTTTGATTAGTTTTTGACCAAATATTAAATTTCTTTCTTTTATTTTAGGGTTTTTAGTTGGTATAATAATTGCATGTTTAATACATGAGTTCAAAAAATCATTTAAGCGAGGTGTGAAATGAAAGAAAAATTCAAAGCAGCAGACATTTTCGGCAGGAATGTTTTTTCAGACAAGATTATGAAGGAATTTCTGCCCAAGGCTACTTACAGGGAACTAAAAAAGTGCGTTGACGAAGGTAAAAATTTAGGCATAGAAACCGCCAATGTAATTGCCAACGCGATGAAGGACTGGGCCATAGAAAAAGGCGCCACGCATTATACCCACTGGTTCCAGCCGCTTACAGGATTAACTGCGGAAAAACACGATTCTTTTATATCTCCCACCGGCGACGGGGGGGTTATAATGGAATTTTCCGGAAACCAGCTTATAAAAGGCGAGCCCGACGCCTCGTCCTTCCCTTCCGGAGGGCTCCGCGCCACCTTTGAAGCTCGTGGTTATACTGCCTGGGATCCGACATCACCGGCTTTCCTGAAAGAAGACGCGGACGGTGATGTTACCCTGTGCATACCTACTGCCTTTTATTCCTATACAGGCGTCGCGCTCGATAAAAAAGTTCCTGTGCTGCGCTCGATGGAAGCAGTATCAAAGCAGGCGCTCAGGGTTCTTCGGGCCCTGGGAAATACAACAGCCAAAAGGGTTTTTCCTACTCTCGGGCCTGAACAGGAATATTTTCTTATTGACAGGGAATTTTTCATGAAGCGCACGGACCTTATACTCACGGGCAGGACCCTGTTCGGAGCCCCTTCCCCAAAGGGCCAGGAGCTTTCCGACCATTATTTTGGGTCTATAAAAGACAGGATTTCCGGGTTTATGACCGACCTCGACCAGGAGCTGTGGGAAATGGGAGTTTCTTCCAAAACGCGCCATAACGAGGTAGCGCCGGCGCAGTATGAAAACGCGCCTGTATTTGCCATGCTTAACGTGGCGGTCGACCATAACCAGCTTGTGATGGAAACCATGCAGAAGGTTGCCCTGCGCCACGGGCTTGTCTGCCTGTTACACGAAAAACCATTTGCCGGAGTAAATGGTTCGGGCAAGCATAACAACTGGTCCCTTGCAACAGACGATTCGATAAACCTGCTGGAGCCGGGCGGCACACCCCGGGAAAACGAACGGTTCCTTATTTTTCTGGCCGCGCTGATAAAAGGCGTGGATAAACACGCCGATATGCTCAGGGCTTCCGCCGCCACCCCCGGCAATGACCACCGGCTGGGAGCGAATGAGGCGCCTCCCGCGATAATTTCCGTATTCCTTGGCGATGAACTTACGCGTATACTAAACGCGGTTGCCGAGGGCAAAGAAATCGAGGGCAAAACAGCCGGGCCCATTAAGATAGGCGTGGATACCCTGCCGGAATTTCCCCGGGACAATACTGACAGGAACAGGACATCACCTTTTGCCTTTACCGGAAACAAATTTGAATTCAGAATGGTAGGCTCCTCCGCTTCCATAGCCGGGCCGAACCTGACGCTTAATACAATAGTAGCCGAGACACTGGATGAATTCGCGGCGCGTATGGAAAAAGCCGGAGATGTCAACAAAGAAATTGTAGCCATAGTAAAAGAAACCATGAAAAAGCACGGCAGAATCATTTTTAACGGCGATAATTATTCCGAAACATGGCCGATAGAGGCAAAAAAACGCGGCCTGCCCAATGTTACTAACACGGTCGACGCTCATAAGGACATGATCACGGAAAAAGCGGAAAAACTTTTTGAAAAATACCGGGTTCTGTCAAAGGAAGAACTGCGTTCCAGGTACGAAATTTATGTCGAGCAATACGCCAAACAGATAAATATAGAAGGGCTGGCAGCGGCGCAAATGACGAGGAACCTTTTTATCCCTGCCGCGATCGAATTTTCAAAAGAACTCGCTTCGGCAATAAATTCCGTTAAACAAGCCGGAGGTTCCGCGAATATTCAGAAAAAACTCCTGGATAAACTTACGGGGCTCCTCGAGTCCGCTTCAGATAAGGTGGACGGCCTTGAAAAAGCCATAAATAAAGCTGCCTCTATCGACAGCGTGACGGAATCGGCCGAATACTACAGGAGCAATGTTTTCTCGGGCTGTGTTTCACTCAGGGAAGATATAGACGAGCTGGAGAAAATAATGCCGGAAAAACTGTGGCCGGTCCCCGCTTACGCGGACATGCTCTTTAAATTATAAAATCAAAAAGGACGGGCAGGTTTTGCCTGCCTGTCCTTTTTTAATATTCCCTGTATCCTAATTCCGGCGGACACCAACCTGCGCCAAGGCTCCGGCAGGCAGGCACAGGCCTGCCCTTACAAAAAACGAATAATCAAATGTTCCTGTAGGGGGCGTGCATATGGGTCATTTGTTATTTAATGC
>CAZHOD010000312.1:0-2755 GCA_964534075.1 uncultured Spirochaetia bacterium | reverse complement strand
AGGGGAAAGAAAAGGTGGGAGTGGTTTTGGGCAACGTGGAACAGGCATCTTCCCAGAGGCAGAGGCACGAAGGATTTTTAAAGGCTTTTTCAGAGGAAGGCAGGGAATTTGACGAGAGGTATATGTGGGTCATCGGGGATTACAATATAAAGGCGGGCAAGGAAGCGTTCAGGTTTATGCTGATGAATGAGGCTGACTCGGTTTTTTGCATGGCGGGCGACTACGTTGCCCAGGGAATTATAGGTGAGGCGCGAAGGCAGGGGGTGAACATACCGGGCGCGTTTTCCCTTATAGGGTTTGATGACATAGAAGCGTCGGAGGAGTTTGAGCTAACTACGATAAAACAGCCGCTGGAGGACATAGGGAAAACCGCGTTTGATTTCGCTGTCAAAGCCGCGCAAGACCCGTCCATGCCGCTTCAAAGTAAAATATATAAAACAAAATTAGTAATAAGAAAAACAGCGTGATTAGCAGGGGCTGAAAAATTTTTTCACGATGAAATGGAGTTTTTCAGCACCCTGTAAGATTAAAATTTAAAGTTTAAAACTGAAAACTGAAAATTAATTTTGCGGTTTCGCAGCCCAATAACAGATGTTTGAATGTCCGGCAAAAACAAAAAAAAGAGCAAAATTAAAGAAACAATACTTGAACAGGACTTATTTGTAACCGCGGCCTTTAGGCTGCGCGTGTAACAACGAGACAGAGGCAGAGCCCTGCCTCTGCGAAGATAAAACGTATTTTTTGCCTCTCTTTTGGCCTCCCAAATAAAATTTTTCTTTACAAAAATATATTAATATGTAAAAATACTTTCAATTATTATTAATGCCGGATGTTTCATGATTCTTAACAGGGTTTTAAATACAGCATAAATTCGTATCAAAAAATTCAGAAAAGGAGGTATGGAGCAGATGCATGAAATGGCAGTGAAACCTCCCACGGATGTCGAAATGATGGCGCTGTGGGTTGTGTGGGCAATATCCCTTGTCGCGCTTGCTTACGCGTGGTACCTTGCCCGGCAGATAATGGGTAAGTCCAGCGGAACAAAGCTCATGGAAGAAATTTCAAAAAGCGTTCAGGAGGGCGCTGACGCCTATCTGGCGCGGCAGTTCAAGACAATTATTATTTTTACGGTTATTCTCGGCGCGGTGCTTTTTATTGCCGGACTGGGTATGGAGAAGCAGGTAATAAATATTGCCAGGGTGGTGGCCTTTTTTATGGGCGCTTTATTTTCCGGGCTTACAGGCATGGTAGGAATGAAGCTTACCACGAGGGCCAACGCCAAGGTAGCGGCGGCTTCTCTTCATTCCAAAAAAGAAGCGCTTACCATTGCTTTTAGGACCGGCGCGATAGCCGGTATGTTCACCATAGGCCTGGGCCTTCTCGGCGCGACCACTATTTTTATGATTTTCAGCGGCGCCGGCGGCACGGCTGTTTCCGATGTACTTGTCGGTTTCGGGTTCGGCGGCTGTCTCCTGGCCCTTTTCATGAGGGTAGGAGGGGGAATTTTCACAAAGGCAGCTGATGTCGGGGCTGACCTTGTAGGAAAAGTAGAGGAGAATATACCCGAGGATGACCCGAGGAACCCCGCTACAATAGCGGACAATGTAGGGGACAATGTAGGGGACTGCGCGGGTATGGCCGCGGATATTTTCGAGTCCTACGAGGTAACGCTCGTGGCGGCCATGATTCTCGGCGCTGCCGCGTTCGGGACAGTAGGTGTCGTACTTCCCCTTATGCTCAGGGCAGTGGGCGTTATAACCTCTATTATAGGCACATATTTTGTAAAGGCAAAAGACGATAAGGAACATGTCATGAAACCCATAAACAGGGGGTTCTTTATTTCGTCCGTGCTTTCCATTGTAGGATTCGCCGCCGTAACGGTATGGTATCTTATTCCTTATATAGTCAGGGAAGGATACAGCAGCGCGGACGCGGTAAACCTGGGGTGGAAACTTTTCGCGATAACCACCATAGGTATTTTTCTTTCGTTTGCTATTTCAAAGTTGACCGAGTATTTTACATCTACAGAAAAGCCGCCTGTTAAGGACGTGGCAAAAGCCACGCTTACCGGGCACGCTACTACAATAATACAGGGGATAGCCGAGGGTATGGAATCTTCCGTCTGGTCGATTATATCCCTCGCGATAGCGATATCCTCCTCTATTGTTATTTTTCACATCGCGCCGGTCGGGACAGAGGCGCAGGTCGTACAGCAGATTCTTTACGGTGTTTCGCTGCTTGGGCTGGGCATGCTTACTGTGACCGGGATTATTGTTTCGGAAGACAGTTACGGCCCGGTATCTGACAACGCGCAGGGAATAGGCGAAATGGCCAATATGAAACCCGCTGAGAGGAAAATACTGGATGAGCTTGATTCTGTCGGTAATTCGACAAAGGCAATAACAAAAGGTTTTGCCATAGCCACGGCTGTTATCGCCGCGGTTTCGCTTTTCAGTTCGTATAACGAGGTTACTTTCTTAGAGTTTATTGACGTGTCAAACCCCATGGTGCTTGTGGGGCTTCTGATAGGCGGCGCGGTGCCGTTTCTTTTCAGCTCCCTTCTTGTAAGGGCGGTCGGAAGGGCCTCTTTCCTTGTCGTCAACGAAGTGAGGAGGCAGTTCAAACAAATTAAGGGACTGATGGCCGGAAGGGTAAAACCTGACTCCCACAGGGTTGTCGATATATGCACAAGGGCGGCTCTTAAGGAACTTGTGGGCCCGGGGATTTTGGCTATCCTGACACCTATAGTAGTGGG
>CAZHOD010000311.1:0-2757 GCA_964534075.1 uncultured Spirochaetia bacterium | reverse complement strand
CCCCTATTCTCCTGTCATCCCAGTTTTTTCTCCCGTCATCATAAGTATACGGGTATATGGCGTCCCAGTCCTGGAAAGCCGCGTAAGAAGCGAGCAGCACAAAAGCCTCGGAATCGAAAGTATTTGGAAAAGGATGGTTGTATTCCGAGACTGAAAATGGTTTTCCAAAAATTCTTTTCATGCCCAGCCCGGATATTGTCGCCCCGTCTGTTTCCGAAAGCGCGCTTGAATTCACTATGTACCACGGGTCCTGCCACTGCTCCTCAGGGTAAGCAGGATGCTGCCAGTACGCGTGCGAATCTATCACATCAAAAATATTCATCAGATTAGGCGTCGAGGTTCCCACAACCGTACCTATTGTAAGCGCGTTTATGTTCAGGGTGTTCTTCAGGTAATTATTCATATCCGACCAGTAATCATATTCTTTTTCCCATAAAAAATCGGCCCAGTCTTTTTTCCCCTGCTGTGTCCTGTCGAATCTGTCATCCGAAAAAAATATATTTATAGAGTTAAAATCCGTCTCACCGTCTTTTAACCCGGTTATCACGCCTCCCCTGCGGAAAGAAAAATCCGCGAAAGAATAGGCAATTACCTCATCGGCCATTTTTGTTAGATTCAGCCTGGCACTTGACTCGCCTTCGAGCATAGTAAAGACAAATTCGAACCTTTGCCAGTCAGTAGTAAGGTTAAGTTCCCTTGAAAAAAGCGTTGTCCAGTCCCCGTTTACTTCCTGAATAAGCACCTCTATTACTGTATCCTCCGATGCTTTGGCTGAAAAAGAAAGAGTATAGGGAATATCTTCGGCAACCGAAACCGGTTGATTAAGCTGCACATGCCAGTTTGTCGAACTTATCGCCGTCACGGTAATGCCGAGAGAATTTATTCCCGGGGAATGCCCGCCTGCTGCCACTGAATAATTAATGGCCGCGGGTGAATGCTCCTCCACTGTCCAGCCTGTTGTGCCGGATGAAAAATCCCCGTTCACAAGTTTTTCGCTTCCGTACGGCTCAGATACTTCCCACGCGGACTGAAGCGCGGAAAAGTCAGCGTAATTTGAAGACAAATACGAGTTCCACATTCCCTGCAGCTCAGTGACAAATTCAGAAGGCAGAACGTCCATCTGCCCCCCGTGCCAGGCGTGTAAAAGCCCGTGTTCATTGCATACCTCCACAAAAGCCACGGCAGGGTCCTGCGCGTAATTCATTCCGGTATAAGGATTTATATGTGCCAGTAATTGCGAAGCGAATTCTTTTTGCAGGCCTATCATATCAGGGTTAAACATCGCCGGCGTCTGTTTATCCTTCCACATCATGGTGTCAATGGACGCGGGCAGGCCGTCGCCTGCCGTAAAATCCCTCCCGGCGAGCAGGTTGATATTGGAATATATCCCGTGTTCTTTTAATTTGGAGAAAAAGTAATCCATTTTATCCAGGTTAGCGGAATCCAAACTCCGCGAATTCCCTGCCTCATAATCTATAATCGAATCAGGCCCGGAATTCGCGTCCATTAAGTGCCACCTGACAATATTGACCCCGAATTTTGCCAGGCGCGCCGCTATGGCGTCTGCCCTCGCGTTTTCCGGGAAACATGAATCAAATGTCATGTTAACACCGAAAAATTTCATCCTGTCCGCCCCGGAATTAACATAAAGATGCCCGTCCGCGCCTGCTGTTACATACCCTGAAACACCCGCGGGCTTATGGTTAAGATGCGACAGGTTTGCCACATTGTCCGAATCATCGTCCCAGGGAAGGTAAAAATCGAACATGCCGGCCGTTATTTCTGCGGCGACAAATACCATCAATATAATAAAAACTACTGCCTTCCTGATAAATAAAGCCATTTCCTCTCCTTTCGGCACATAAACAAATCACGGCCTGCGCCGTGTTAAAAACCGGGACAGTTATAAATCTTTTCCCACAACAACTTTTCCGTTTCCCTTTACAACCTCCCCGATCTCAACTGCCTTTTGCTTTTTGTTTTTAAGTGCTTTTATTATTTGAGCGGCCTTATTCTTATCGGTTATCAGCGCCATTCCTATTCCCATGTTAAACACACGGTACATTTCTTTTTCTTCGATGTTCCCCAGCC
This sequence comes from uncultured Spirochaetia bacterium, assembly GCA_964534075.1. GTDB lineage: Bacteria > Oederibacteriota > PGYV01 > PGYV01 > CAYTNY01 > CAZHOD01. The sequence continues at coordinate 666 of CAZHOD010000311.1, read as the reverse complement.
TTTTTATAAGCTTAAAAATCGCGGGTACTTTCCATGATTTTTTATTTATTACACAGCTCACATTCTCCGGCAAAACCCTCTTTATATTGTCATAAAAACCCCCGCCGGTAATATGCGCCATACCATGAATTTTTCCCGGGAACTTTTTTAAAAGCGGGAATACGGAATTAAGGTATGATTTATGTGGTTTTAAAAGAGCTTTTGCCGGCGTTGTACGCAGTTCCTTAATATACCTTCCGTACGGAATCTTATTTTCCTCGAATACCTTCCTGGCCAGGGAATAACCGTTTGTATGGAGCCCTGATGAGCCGAGCCCTATTACAACATCCCCTTTTTTTATTTTATTGCCGGTTATAACCCCGCCTTTTCTTACCTCACCTACAATAGTTCCCGCGATATCATATTCCCCCGGTTTGTATACCCCGGGCATCTCCGCTGTTTCACCGCCTATAAGAACAGTTTTGTTCTCAACACACGCTTTTGACATCCCTTTTATAATACCGGTTATGACATCCGGCGAAAGTTTTCCAACGCCTATGTAATCCAGAAACATAAGGGGCCCGGCCCCCATTACAAGAATATCGTTCACGCAGTGGTTTACTATATCCTGCCCCACTGTATGATGAATATTCATTTTCTGCGCTATTTTTATCTTTGTCCCGACCC
>CAZHOD010000310.1:0-2765 GCA_964534075.1 uncultured Spirochaetia bacterium | reverse complement strand
AGGGGTGGAAAATAAGGAGCTTTTTGTTTTTGCTGCTGGCCGCGGGTGTATTTATTTATGATTTCGGCAGTTATATACTTTACGCAAAATACGGATGGATGAAAAAGGAAAGCAGAAACATAAAATTTCTGAAATCGCGTAAGGAAATCAATAAAACCCGTATTTTGGCGCCGGGCATAAGAGACCTGAAAAAGCCCGAAGGAATAAGCATAGAAAATTATTATCATTTCCGTATAAGTACTCTGGCGCCGAATATTCCCATGATGCACGGGTTATATAACGTGGATGGGTTTGATTCCATGATTATAGGGAGTTTTTCGAGATTTTCCTCGGAACTCAGAGGGTTCGAAACTCCCTGGGATAAAAAAGCGTTCGCGCTTTTAAGCGCTTCTTACATCACCAGTATGGTAAGTATAAAATCGCCTTTTGTAAAAATGGCCTACAGAAAAGGCGCGGCGTATATCTATAAATACAGTAACCCGCTGCCCATGGCTTATTTTGTGGGGAGAGAGGGGTATGTTTACGCGGAAAATGAGGATGAAGAAGCCGGGATGGTTTACGGAAAAGAGTTTGTCCCTTACAGCAATGTTGTTTTGAATGAAAAAGACAGGGAGTACGCCGGCAGCCCGGACGCCGCCGGAAGAAAAAAAACAAAAGCAAAAGTTGTTTTTTCAAGAAACGGCGTAAATGAAATCAATGTCAGCGTAAACGCGCCTCAAAAAGGAATTCTGGTTGTGCTGGACAATTATTACCCCGGATGGAAGGCGTATGTCGACGGTAAAAGGAAAAAGGTTATCCGCGTAAACGCGACATTCAAAGGGGTCCCGCTCGAAAAAGGGGAGAGCGAAATAAGGTTTAAGTACGACCCTTTTGTTTTCAGGGCAGGAGCAGTCATTTCATTGCTGGCGCTTTTTATGATAGTTATTTCCGGGATATATATTTCAAGGAGGAAATGATTGAAGTTGCGGGGAGGAAGGAAAGAAAGTATTGTCCTGGCGGCGGTGTTTGCTGTGTTTTTTGTTGTTTACCTTTCTTCCGCCGCGCCTTCATTTAACTCTGATGACAGCCCCGAAACTACGCTGGCAGCAAAACTGCTTGGGATACAGCATCCGCCCGGTTACCCCCTTAATACTATAAGCGGTAAAATATTTACCTTCCTGCCCGCGGGAGGAGCGGCATTCAGAATTAATTTGATGTCCGCGTTTTTTAATATACTCGCCGCCTTTATGCTTTTTTTTGTGGTGAAAATCGCGTCGGGGCGGGGCGGGGAAGATACAAAGACGCCTTTTTTGGCGGGTATTACGGCCGCGGCGTTTTATTTATTTTCGTCCTCCGCCTGGCTTCAGGGGATCAATGCCAAAGGCAGTATTTATTCCATGAACGCTTTTTTTCTTATGGCTTGTTTCTGGGCCGCTTTAAAAGCGGAGGCGCACCATAAATACCTTTACCTTTTCGCGTTCGCGTACGGCCTTTCGATGGGAAACCACTGGACAAGCATGGCAGTCGCGGCCCCTGCTTTTATTTATTTATTTTTCGCCAACAGAAAAATTTTTACTCCGGCCCGGGCCGTGTTTGCGGCCGCGTTTTTTTTCCTCGGCGCGGGTGTATACCTTTTTGTTATGCTGAGGAATTCAGCCGCTTACGCCTGGGGGAGTGTTGAAAGTTTTCATGATTTCGTATGGCTCATAAAAAGGGCCCAGTACGCGGGCAGGGAAGGGGCGCATACTCTTGCTGATACTGTGAACCTTTTGTTGTTTTATATTAAAAATCTATCAATAAAAGAGTACCCGTTTTTACTGGGCCTTTTGGCTCTGCCCGGGATTGGCGCGGTTTTTGGGAGGATGAGGCGCGCGGCTGTTTCTTTTTTAGCGGCATACGGCTTTATAGTCATAAGTGTGGCCGCTTTTGCTACTCCCCCGGAGAATACCCGATGGCTTATAAAACCGTACCTTGTTTCTTCCAATCTTTTTATCGCGGCTTTTGCCGGAATTTTTATTGCTCTTGCCGCTTCAAAGGCAGGAAAACAGAGGCGAAAATATGTTTACCCGGCTGTATTCGCGGTAATTTTTTCGTTGCTGGCCGTTTTTAATAATCCCGGTTACACGCGTTATTTCGCGGGGTATGATTACGCGAAAAATATATCGAAATCGTTCGAAGATAATTCGATTTTTTTTACGGAAGGGGATATGAACGTCGGGGCGGCGCTTTATGAAACCCTTTACGCGGGAGAAAGGTATGTGCCGGTTATACCGGTTGTTTCCCAGTACAGCTGGTACAGGAACCAGCTAAAAAGAAATTACGGGGAAAAAATCAAGATTCCGCCGGTTTATAAGGATATGGGGGAATATATAAGGGCCATAATAAACGTTAACAGCGGAAAAAAAATATATTATTCCACGGCTTATACAAAAAACTGGCTTGAGGGCCTTTTGCCCGTGCCCGAAGGCCTTGTTTTCAGGATACCGCGCGGAAAGCACAGGGCGGTGATATCGGATATATATTTTAAAAAATATTCCTACCGCGGCCTGATAGGGGGCAATGAATACGATGAGTTTACCCAGAGGCTCGTGAGCGACAATTACGGCACGGCTTATTATTCGCTGGCGGACAGGTTGAGGTCAGCCGGGCAGTACGCCGGGGCCGCAAAGTTTTATGAGTACGCCCTGCTTTTCACAAAAGACCCCGGGCTTTACGTAAACCTGGGCCTTTCCTGTTATTACGCGGGGCGCCTGAAAAAAGCGGAGAAGGCGTGGCAGAAGGCGATA
>CAZHOD010000309.1:0-2772 GCA_964534075.1 uncultured Spirochaetia bacterium | reverse complement strand
TTCCATAATGATGCTTTTTGTCGGGGTCCCTATAATTTTACTGGGCCCTTTCGCGGGCGTATTTATAGACAGGGTGAGGAAAAAATCCATGCTTCTTTCAGCGGCCGCTGTCAAAGGATGCGCGGCGCTCTGCGTGTTTTTATTTATAAAAGACGCGGGGGGAGGAAGCGCGCCTTTTATTTATTTTCTCGCGATGATTTTTTCGGCGGGCGCGCAATTTTTCCTGCCGGCAAAATCGGCTTTCATACCGGATTTGGTAGGCAAAAAGGACCTTGCCACGGCGAACTCAATATCCGCGGTTGTAACGGTGTTGGTGCTTATAGCCGGCTTCGCGGCAGCGGGATTTGTGACGGCAGCTATAGGAGTGAGAAATACGGTGCTTATTGCCGTGGCTGCTTATGTAATTACGCCTTTTTTTCTTGCGGCAGTAGGGCATTTTGAGGAAAAAAAGGCGGAAAAGCAAAAAGCCCGCGAAATCTGGGGCGAGTTTAAAGACGGTATGTCGCATCTTTTCGGAAGCGCCGGGATTAAGTTTATCGCGCGCAGGGTTTCCCTGCTTATGGTTACGATTGGGGTGTTTTTTGTGGCGCTGTCCGGGAAATACCTCAGGATAATACTTGATCACACGGGTATAGGAATGCAGCACAGCCAGGCGCTGGGGCTTATGCTGGCGGTTCTTGGGGCCGGGCTCGTGGCCGGAACCATAATAACCGATAAGTTAAACAGGTCGATCGGAGAAGAGAATATTATAAGGGTTGTTTACCCGGTTCTTGGCGCCTGCGTAATAATACTTTATTATTTCCCGAATTATTATTTTTTACTTGGCGCGGGTTTTGGCGCGGGGGCGGGCGGCGCGCTTGTCCTGGGGCTCGCGGAAACGGTTATCCAGAAAAATACATCAGCGGCCCTGAGGGGGCGGCTGTTCGCGGCCTATTATTTTATAAGAAATTCCAGCACTACCGCGGGAACGACCCTCGCCGGGGCCCTGGCAATAATAATGGACGAACCCGGTATAATCCTGCTGTGCGGCGGAGGGCTCGCGCTGTACTGGACAGTTTCTTTGGCCGCTCAAAAATTCGGGAAAAATATAAAAAGGGAAAAAAATGGAAAAATGCCCTGAATGCGGAAGGAAACTGATGAAAGGCGGTAAATGTTATTTCTGCGGCAGTAAAATAAAAGGCCCCGGCATATCTCTGTTGTTTTACGCGGCCGGGTGCGCCTTTTTTTTTAACTGGTTTTTTGCGGCGGCGCGGGATGAATTTTCATTATTTGACATTTCCGCGGTGGCGGCCGTGGCGCTTACCGGAATAATTCTTTTTCTGTATTTTATAAAATGGAAAAAACAGTAAGTGGATAAGGCTTTTTTTTGAAAAAAACAGGACAAACAAAATATGACGAAAAAATCAAGTAAGGAATATGGAGGTTTTATGTTAAATTGACAAAATCACAAAAAAATACTTGACTAGTCTCATTGGGTAGACTATACTTTCATCATCCGGCATTTATTGATGTTCAAACGAGCAGGGGTTATAAAATCTAAAGAACATCCGTGACACACGAAAGACAGATTTTTTTGGGAGGTTTGGATGGCAAAAAATAAAGTATTAACCCGCCTTTTTATAATCTTTGTATTTCTTACACTGTTTTTCATATCCGCATATTCCGATGACTATACCCTTTCCGATGTAGTAACAGCGCAGGAGGAGGGGGCAGAAGATATAATGACCATGTCCGCCACAGTGGAATCCGAAACCACCTATGACGGTTCGACCCGGCCGCTTACTTATGATTATATAATGAAGCAGGACAGTTATGGGAATATAAAAATGATGGTTAGTTCACGCGGTGTTTTCCGGATGCAGTTCCTCACGGATACCTCTGATATGTCAGTTACATACCTTATGGGAAGCGGAAACATAAAAAAATATAAATTGACCGAAGAGATGAAAGAGGAAATAGAGAATATGGCAGGCATAAACGGGGCATCAGGTGGAAGCGCGATTAACAGTATGTTTGCCTTTGCGGGAGGGCTGAAAAATACAGCCACGGACGCTGTTTACGCCGGAAAACTGGATACCGACAGGCTTGAGACAAAAGGGCAGGTAATAAGCGTCAAGGCAAAGAACGGGTGGTTTGGGAAAAAATATGCCGAAGTTACGTATGTAAACAAAAAAGTAAAAAAATCCAAAAAGGAATGGGAAGACGCTATTGAAAAGCTGAGGAACGCGAAGCCGAAAAATGATACCGGAAAAAAACTGCGTGAAAGGGCGGTTATGGTTTTTGAAAAGAAAAAGGAAAAAGTGCTCGGTACCATGATATCCAGGAGGGTGGAGAAGATAAATATGAAGACAGGGATGGTGGAGGAGCAGGAGATGTACAACCTGAAAGGGAATAAAGTGGGGTGGTTTAAGGTAAAAGACAAAGAAAAAATAAAAGTAAAAGCGAGGGGGAAAAACAAAATAAAAGAGCTGGTTGTAGCGACAAAAACCGAAGGTGAGATGGCCGGCGCGTTCGGAAAAAGCAGGATGAAGACAAAGGTTAAAAACATACAGTTGAATAAACCGGTTGAATTTAAGTGGATAGATGTGAAGGAGCTGAGGGAAAAAAATATTGAAAAGAGTAAGAAAAAAAGGAAGGAATTTCTTGAGAAGATAAAAAACAAAAAAGGAGGAAGGCATGGAAATATCAAAAATTAGAGGGGCGATATTGATTGCGGCATTTGCATGCGCGGCGTCGGTATTTGCCATGGGAGTGAACGCGTCGCAGGAGCAG
>CAZHOD010000308.1:0-2778 GCA_964534075.1 uncultured Spirochaetia bacterium | reverse complement strand
ACCGGTTCCCCGCCCGCGAGCCTCACCTGCTCCACGTACGATACCCAGTAAGGCGCGAAAATTATCACCTCGTCTCCCGGATCGAGCATGGACATAAATATATTGTAAAGGGAATGCTTCGCGCCGCAGGAAATAACGACATTCTCCGCGGCATAATCCAGGTTATTTTCTTTTTTGAATTTTTCAGCCACAGCCTGCCTGAGTTCGGGCGAACCGGCAGCGGGCATGTACCTTGTCACATTTTCCTTTATGGCGTTGATTCCCGCTTCCTTAATATTTTCGGGGGTGTTAAAATCCGGCTCTCCCGCCCCGAAACCAACCACATCTATTCCTTCCTTTTTCATTTGTTTTGCCTTCGCCGTAATCGCCAGCGTAAGAGACGGCTGAACTTTTTTTACCCTTTCAGACAGCATAAATATACCTCCGTATTTTTGTTTTATTCCGCGCTGCCGCGGAACCTTTAAGTGTTCATCATTTTTTTTATGTTCCTGAGCGCCTGTTTTGTCCTCTGCTCGTTTTCTATAAGAGCAAAACGTACGAACCCTTCCCCTCCCTCTCCGAAACCCGCTCCCGGCGATACAGCGGTTTTTGCCTCATCGAGCATCTTTATGGCGAATTTTACCGAGCCGGGGCCGCTGAATTTTTCCGGTATTTTGGCCCATACAAACATTGTTGCCTTGGGCTTTTTTACGTCCCACCCGAGTTTAACCAGCCCGTCGACAAGCGCGTCCCTGCGCGATTTATACATTGCCCTGATGTCTTTTACACAGTCATCACGGCTGTTTAAGGCGTGTATCGCCGCGATCTGTATGGGCTGGAACATCCCGTAATCCAGGTAGCTTTTGATTCTTGTCAAAGCCCCCACGAGCTCCCTGTTGCCTGCCATAAAGCCGACCCTCCAGCCCGCCATATTATAGGTCTTTGAAAGGGAATAAAATTCCACACCTATGTCCTTTGCCCCTTTTACCTGGAGAAAACTGGGGGGTTTATATTCGTCAAAATACAGCTCCGCGTAGGCGTTGTCATGGAAAACCATAAGGTTGTTTTCCTTCGCGAAATCGACCACTTTTTCGAAAAAGGAAACATCGACCACCTCTGTAGTGGGGTTGTGCGGATAATTCAAAACAAGTATTTTGGGTTTTGGCCATGATTTCTCGAAAACTTTTATAAGCTCCTTAAAAAGCGCGTCGCTTTTCACCACCGGGATTGAAATAACATTGGCCCCTGCCAGCGCCGCGGAATAAGCGTGTATCGCGTAAAAAGGCGACGGTACAATAACAGAGTCCCCCTTGTTTATGACCGCGTACATCAGGTGCGAAATGGCCTCTTTCGCGCCTATGGTGACTATGGCCTCCTTATCCGGGTCGATATCGACGTCAAACCTTCTTTTATACCAGTCGGCGAAAGCGAGCCTCAGCTTGTAAATACCCCTGGACATCGAGTACCGGTGGTTTCTGGGGTTGTTAACGGCCTCTATCAGCTTATCCAGTATGTGCCTTGGGGTGGACGCGTCCGGGTTGCCCATCCCAAAATCTATAATATCCTCCCCGTTTCTTCTCGCTTTTTTCATCGCGTTGGTAACCGTCCCGAGAATATAAGGAGGAATATTCTTTAACTTTTCTCCTTCGACGTCTTCAATCATTGTTTTTCCTCAAAAAAAGGTTATGTTTTTTATTTCTTCTATGCGTTCATCTATCTTTTTCAGCGATACTGTAGAAAGCCTCTCTATGCTGAATCCCTCGACTGTATAGGATGCCACGGCGTTGCCGTAAACCACCGCCTTTTTTATTATATCAGCGCTTATTTTTCCGTCTTTGGACGCGGACGCTATATAACCAATAAAAGCGCCGGCAAAAGAATCGCCCGCTCCGGTCGGGTCCGTCACGTTTTCAACCGGGAAAGAAAGCGCGGAAAAATAAAAACCTCCGGGCCCCAGTATTGACGCGCCGTGCTCTCCTTTTTTAATTATAACATAAGTAACCCCTGCTTTCTGTATTTCTTTGGCCCCGGTGAGCAGGTTCGCTTTTCCCGTATACTGCCTTACTTCCTCGTCGTTCAGCACTACGCAGTCCACTCTCCTGAAAACCTCTTCGAGTTTTTCCCTTTTTATGTCGATCCATAAATTCATGGTATCGCACACGACAAAATCCGGGGATTTCATAGAGTTAAGGACCTTAAGCTGGAGTTCAGGGTCGATATTTGCCAAAAATAAAAAGCCCTCTCCTTTATAGCTTTCCGGGATTTCCGGGTCGAATTTTTCGAATACATTAAGTTCTGTATTGATGGTTTCACGGGTGTTCATATCCAGGTGGTATTTACCCTCCCAGAAAAATGACTTTCCTTTTTGCCGGGATACTCCTGCTGTGTCCACTCCCTTTGATTTGAGGATATCGAGGTGTTCGTCTTTGAAATCATCGCCGACAACCCCCACTATTTTCGGGGTGTCAAAGAGGGAAGCAGCTATTGCCCCGTATGTGCAGGAGCCGCCCAGCACCCGTTCCTTCCTGTCAAAAGGCGTTTCTATTGTGTCAAAAGCCATGGAACCTACTATAACTACGGGCATTTTATCCTCCGTTCATGTTTTATTCAGCGGTAATTTTACTATAAAACAGGCGTAATAACAAGAGTAAAAAGGCTGGTGGTGTGATACCTCAGTTACGGTAGGGGTATTATGGCTTTTGTAACCGCAGCCTTTATGGCCGAAGTTTAAAGTTTAAAGGTGAAAACTGAAAATTAAGACTAAAACAACGGGTAACCGCAGCCTTTACTTGTCAGCCG
>CAZHOD010000307.1:0-2784 GCA_964534075.1 uncultured Spirochaetia bacterium | reverse complement strand
GTAAGGGAGGTGCTGAAACACAAAGCCGTCAGGGAAGTGGATTTTGCCGAGATAGACAGGCAGGTGTACGAGGTATCCAGAAAATATTTTAAAGGGCTGACTTCGTGGCACGGCGACAGGCGGGTCAATTTCAGGTTTGAGGACGCCTCCGCGTTCGTCAGGAAAAAAAAGAATTATTATGATGTTATTATAATAGATTCCACGGACCCGGTGGATATAGGGAAGGTGCTTTATACGGCGGCCTTTTACGGGAATATAAAAAAAGCGCTTAAAAAAAACGGGATTGCGGCCGCCCAGACAGAGGACCCGTATTACAGCGGTGACATAATTAAAGCTGTAAATAAAAGGATGAAAAAAGTATTTTCCCCGAAAAATACCGCGCTTTATACCGCTTTTGTACCCACTTATCCCTCCGGCTGCTGGACATTTGGCGTGGCGGGCAGGTCTTTTAAACCCGGGAAAATAAGGAACAGGCAGCCTTTGGTAAAGGGGCTGAAGTATTATAACAAAAAGGTACATGAAGCTTCTTTCTGCCTGCCGGATTTTATCGGGAATATGATTAAATGACGGATAAAGTCAAGCTTACGGGGTGCGAAAAGGAACCGGAAGAGGCGGCCGCGGTGTTTTGCGGTATACCTTATGACGAAACTTCAACTTTCAGGAAAGGCTGCGGCAGCGGCCCGGAGTTTTTAAGAAAATTTTCCGAATCAATAGAAACATATTCCCCGCTTCAGGATAAAGATATGTCCGATATGGGAATGCACGACGCCGGCGACGTAAAATTCGGGGACAAAAAACAGGAAGAAGCATTCAGCGCGATTAAAAGGGCGTCAGGAGAAATAATGAGGCATGATAAAAGAGCGCTCTACGCCGGGGGAGAGCACCTGATAAGCCTGCCCCTGGTATCCATGTACGCGGAAAAATTCCCGGGCCTGAATGTAATTTACTTTGACGCGCACGCGGATATGAGGGGCGCTTATGAGGGGGAAAAGTTTTCCCACGCGACTGTGGCGAGAAGAATACTGGAAATAGCGGGCCCCGATAATGTATACCTTTTCGGTGTAAGGTCGTTTGAAAAAAACGAGGCCGCTTTTATCAAACAGAAAAATATTTTTTGCGACCCGTTTTTTGAAAAATTGCCGGATGTATGCGAAGGACTTAAAGACACCCCTGTGTATATTTCAATGGACCTGGATGTTTTTGACCCTTCCGAGGCCCCGGGAGTGGGAAACCCGGAAGCCGGAGGCCTGAGATATTCTGATTTTTCCGGTTTTATAAAATATTTTGACAGGATTAAAAATCCCGTTGCCGCGGATATAGTCGAGCTTTCGCCTCCTTATGACAGCTGCGGAATTTCGTCTGTCCTGGCGGCAAAACTAACGAGGGAAATGTTGATTATGCTGGGGAAGAATGACTAAAAAAGATAAAATTTTTATTGCTGTTATAGGGGCCCTTGTTCTGTTTAATTTCTCCCCCATGTTTTTTAGGGGGGAAATGATTGGATGGCTCGATATGCTTTTTTATTTCCTTCCTTTCAGGGAGCTGGCCGCCGGGCTGGTAAAGTCGGGGGAGATTCCGTTATGGAACCCTTATATTTACTGCGGCACCCCGCTGGCCGCGAATATGCAGTCCGCGGTATTCAATCCACTTAATGTTTTTTACTATGTGTTTCCCCCGGCCGCGGCGGTAAGGATAACTACTTTCGCGGCTTTTTTTATAATGGGATTTTCAATGTATAAATTTATGAGGGAAAGCAGGGTGTCTGAGGAAGGGAGCCTGGCCGGCGCCGCGCTTTTTTCTTTTACCTATTATATGATGATAAAATCCGTCGAATTCGCGGACCTTCATGTTATGGTTTGGATGCCCGCCGCTTTTTATTTTGCCAAAAAATTTTCGTCCGGCAGGAAAATGCTCGACGCGGTTTTGGCCGGGCTTGTGCTTTCGATGTCGCTTTTAGGCGGACACCCGCAGGTTTTTTTGTACGTTTACCTGGCGTTCAGCGGTTTTTTCATATATATTAACCTGCGCGGAGCGGGTAAGGAGGAAAGAAGCAAAAGCCTGAAGGCTTTTCTTGTAATAAACGCGGTCCTGGTACTTGTGTCCGCGATCCAGATACTGCCTACTTTAAAATTCATAATGCTAAGCAGGCGGGCTGAGGCGGGGTTCAGCGAAGCAGGTTCAAGGGGCACATACGCCCGGATAGGGCAGATCCTTATGTTTTTCTTTCCTTTTGCTAAGAGCTACCTGTCCGGCGGCGAGAAATTCCTTAACTGGATGGGCGGTATTAATATAGGCGTAGCCGGTGTGCTTTTATTCGCGCTGGGTATTATCAGGCACGAAAACAGGAAGGCAAGGAATATGAATATGGTGGTTTTCGCTATTGTACTTTTCATAGCTTTTCTGGGAAGTATGCCTTTTTATTCCCGGCTATACGAAAATTTCAGGCTGTTGGGGACAATAAGATACCCGTCAAAAATAATGGTAATTTTATTTTTTATTATTTGTTTTTACGCGGGAAAAGGCTATGACAGCCTCTTTAAGGGCCCCCCGGAAAAATTAAAAGGTTATTTCAGGTTTGTCGCCGTTATTTCGGCCGGCCTGACCGCGCTTTTTTTATTTATGGCGGTATTCGAGACAAGGATACTTGTGTGGTACAGAAACGTATTTGAGCCTTTGATTTCCTTTGAAGACGCGTATATTTTACTTTATAAATACAGGTATTTTATGCTGGATTATTTGATATACCTTGTTTTATTACTGTTTGTGGTAATGGTTGTTTACGCC
>CAZHOD010000306.1:2466-2793 GCA_964534075.1 uncultured Spirochaetia bacterium | reverse complement strand
GTAACTGAGGGGGTACATCTTGCTATTGACGATAATATTATATGTAATATAATTAAACTATGAGTATTATAATAAAATAAGCGAGGGTGCCAAAAAATGACGCCGGAAAAAAAACACAGCAAAGGCCGGGGGGATAAAGAAAAGGCGAGTAAGGGAAGGAGGCAGAGAGTCGACGATTTTTTAAAAAACAAGGAAAAAAGAGACGAACTTATTAATTACCCCCGGACACTTTTAAAAAAGGAAGAATGGGGGCTTTTAACGATAATGAACCTGCTCCTTGCCGGAATTTTTCCGGCTTATTTTGTAAATATACTTCTCATATCTTTT
>CAZHOD010000306.1:0-2456 GCA_964534075.1 uncultured Spirochaetia bacterium | reverse complement strand
AGGGCACCTGTGGACAACTCATCTTTCTGAAACAGAGCGGGCCAGGCTGGTCGAATTTGAAAAAAAGTTCAGGAAAGGGTATGTTTTTGAGGAAAAGAAAAAGTGGAAAGAGGCAGTCGGGGTTTACCGTCCGCTTGTAACAGAATACAAAAAAAATCCTAAAATATCGAAAATAGCAGAAGACAGGATAGCGTGGATAGAAAAAAATTTTATTAAAAAGGGCCGGTAAGAAATGTATTGCGGCAATTGCGGAAAAAAAGTAAAAAAAGGGGACGAATATTGCGGAAACTGCGGCTCGCGCGTTAAATCCGGCAGGGAAGTGATAGAGGGTGTTTTCAGGGATTTGAAAAATTTTGAATTCGACAAAGCGCTGAAAAAAATTAATTCAGCGGGCGGGGCTGTTTCCGCGGAACCGGCCTTTAAAATAAAGGGGGATATATTTTTTTTAAAGGGCGATTACAAAGAAGCCTCCAAAAACTACACTTCTATCCCCCCGGAAACCAGAAACTGGGATACGAGCCTTAACCTGGCGTTGATATATATAAACAAGAACGAAACAGTGAAGGCTTTAAAATGCCTGGAAGGGATAAAGGAAAGCGGGGTTGGTATCCCTGACAGTTTTATTTATTCAGGAAAGTATAATAACAGGGAGGAGCTTTTCGCGGATATATTTCTTTATATGGGCGTGCTTTACAGGGAAACCGGCAAAAAAAATGAGGCTGTAAAAAGTTTCCAAAAAGTTTTGAAATACGACGGCGTGAATGACCTTGCGCACGCCAATTTAGGGGATGTTTTTTTTAAAGACGATAATTATGACCGGGCTGTCGAGCATTACCAAACAGCCATAAAGCTGAGCCCGGATAAGATGAAAAAATCCCATTTATTCAATGACCTGGGATTCGCTTATTTCAGGAAAGGGCTGATCGATGACGCTGTTGAAAACTTCAAAAATGCGGTAATGCTTAACCCCGAAAATCACGACGCCGTGAAAAACGATTACAGGGAGTTTATAAAGCAGGAGGAGGGGGCGGACATACTTTTTAACCTTACCCGTTCCATAATGAGCGTGGCTAAAAAGGAAACGGGGCAGGACGTGGATGTGGATTTTATAGGCGAGTCGCCTTCTGTAAAGGAAGTGAAAAAAATAATTATGCGGGCGTCGGAAACCGACGGGACCGTTTTTATACAGGGTGAAAACGGCACGGGAAAAGAGCTGGCAGCGAGGGCCATACACAGGCTGAGCAGCAGAGGGAAAAAGCCATTTGTCGTTGTTAACTGCGGGGCGCTGCCCGAGACACTCCTTGAGTCAGAGCTTTTTGGCTATGAAAAAGGGGCCTTCACCGGGGCGGTAAAGGAAAAACAAGGCAGGTTCGAACTGGCGGACACGGGCACTGTATTTCTTGACGAGATAGGGGACGTCACCCGGGCCATGCAGGTAAAACTGCTCAGGTTCGTCCAGGAAAAAGAGTTTGAAATGGTCGGCGGTACGGAAACAAAAAAGGTTGACGTAAGGATAATAACGGCTACAAACAGGGATATAAGAAAATTGGTCGAAGAGGGAAAGTTCAGGGAGGATTTATTTTACAGGCTTTATGTCCTGCCGATAACAATCCCCCCGCTGCGTGACAGGGGCGGGGATATAGGCCGGCTGGCCGAAAGTTTTCTTAAATATTATTCCGGAAAAAATTCAAAAAAATTCAGGTCAATATCGCAGGAGGCGATGGAAATTTTTTATAATTACCGCTGGCCCGGCAACGTGCGTGAGCTTGAAAATGTAATTGAAAGGATAGTGACACTTTATGACGGGGCTGAAATAAAAAAGGAGCACCTGCCGGAAGAGTTGATGATCGCGGCGCATGACTCAAAAACTTTGATTCATAATCAAAAATATAATGAAATAAATAAGGAAAAAGAAAATATCCGGGAAATACTAAAACAGGTTAATTATTCAAAAACTAAAGCCGCTGAAAGGCTGGGTATAAGCAGGGTTGGTTTATGGAAGAAAATGAAGAGGATGGGAATACAATAAAGTTATGAGTAGCGTTCTATAAGGACGGCCAACAAAGTTAACGCTATTAACATTTTGTTAACCTGGTTAACGGCGGCGAATAATATATTCTAAAAAATCCCTTATAATACGTATGTCAGCAGGCGGCACAGTACTTGCATGATATTATTCAGGAGGTAATAGAAATGACATACGAATGCATATTAAAAAAGGGACATAGCGGAGCCGGCAGTTATAATGAACAGAAGGTCTATATCCGGGCTTCCAATATAATTCACGCGATGAAAATCGCTAAAAAAAGAGGCGGCGTAAAAAAAGGAAGGTCAAACGCGGGCGGGCAGAGTGTCCTCTCTGTTAAGGAAGTAAAACACTAACAGGCTGCTGAAAAACCCCAAAACTGTCATTGTGACTCCACAAGCTGCATGAGCATCCTCAGAAGGACAATATA
>CAZHOD010000305.1:0-2807 GCA_964534075.1 uncultured Spirochaetia bacterium | reverse complement strand
TTAAAATTTGAAGGAAAGGAGGTTTATGTCAGATCAGGATATGTTGCTTATACATTCATACACAGCATTTGACAAAAACTCTTATTATATACAGAATTTGCCATATGAACAATATGATATTTGCCCAGTTGTTGAAATTGTAAATCATCCGGGGAAAAGTTAACTGTATGTATTTCTGCCGATACAGTGGTGAAAAATAGAAATGTTAAAAAAAACAATAAAAATTTTTTCATGGTGCTCCCTCTCCCTATAAAAATTTTTAAATTTTAACAGTTGACTCTGCCATAAATATTACAAAATAATAACAAATTAAATTACTCGTTATTGAAATAAACGTTATATTCACATGGCTCATTAATAATTTATTTTACAAATTTTATCTCCGCCGCATAAAACAACATAAAAAGTATTCGCGTTTACCCATTGAATTCCACGGAGACAAATATCCGTTCCTATAAAATACTTATTCATCATGATTCCTGTCTCTGTAAATTTATATATCCAGCCTCCATCAAACCCTCCTATATTCCCATTATCAGAAATCCACAAATACCCGTCGCCGTATGTTATTCCCCAATAACCCCACATGCTTTTAGAAGTATCTAACTCAAATTCCGTAAGTTTTTGACCATCTGTTGAATACCGTGAACACCAAAACTTACAATCCCCGGTAACAGGGTAACTAAAATCATTTACTTTGATGGTCCATAAATTCTGACCATCATAACCAAGTCCGCAGAAACGTTCATTGGTTATTGGCAAAGTAAAACTTGTCCCGGTAAAAGAAAAATCATTACTATTCATTGCTTTAAATTCTTGATATGTAGAATTCAATGTCGAATACCATATCCAATTATTATTCTTATCCGCTGCCATTCCCCATACATCCGGCGCTAATAAAGAAGTGATGGAATTTCCCGCAGTATCATATTTCACAAAAAAAGCGCAATCAGTCCTTTCTGATGCCCATATATATCCATTATTATTTTCTGCCACTGTGGATGTCCCCGACCCTGCTCCCGAGCACGTATCTACAACAAAACAAGTTTTTGTAACCTGTGCTGAAACATCGATTGGCGTAAGGTTGGGAGTTGGTGTATTTGTAGGAACCGTCACTTGAGGCTCACCGGGGGCTTTTTTTGAAGCACACCCCCAGCACAATAGAAAAAATACTATGGCGATTGCCGATAATACCCGGATTTCTTTATTCATAACACTCCCCCTTGTTTTATTCTTATATTTAAGTATACTAATAAATGGCATATAATCAAGTGGGGAATAATCCTTTATTTGACATAAAAGGCCGGCGGGGATATAATCAGGTAAACATTTTCAGGAGGAAAAAATGGCTATTATGGAGATAAGCGTGGTGCCCGTAGGCACAGCCGAGACATCCGTGAGCAAATATGTTGCCGCCATGGTGAAAATAGCCGGCAAGAGCGGCTTGAAATATGAACTTTGCCCCATGGGCACAGTAATAGAAGGAAATACAGACAGTCTTTTTTCGCTCGCGAACAAAATGCACAAAAGTATTTTTGATTCAGGCGTCAAAAGGGCTGTAACAACCATAAAAATAGACGACCGCCGGGACAAAAAAGCAGGCATGAGACAGAAGAAAAAATCAGTAGAGGACAAACTGTAAATGGCAAAAAAACTTTATACTGAGGAAGAAATACTGGAAGCCAAAAATTTTTTCAAACTACCGTCGTACGCGACGATGAAGGACATTAAAGACGCCTATACTCAAATGGCGAAAAAATACCACCCTGACACAACCGGGCACAAAAAGCCTTACGCGGAAAAACGAATGCAGAAAATAAATAAAGCCTACGCAATCTTAAAAAATTATGCCGCGAACTATAAGTACTCTTTTAAAGAGGACGCAATAAGGAAGTATAACCCCGCGGCAAAATCAAACCGCGGCTTTTCAAACGACTGGAACTGGGCCAAAGGCAAATAATAAAACGCCTATTTTTTGGTTTTTTCCCACAGCGCGAGCATTTCTTTTTGCCCCGTATTATTATTTATCTTCTTTTCTATTTTTCCGAATCTTTTTATGAATTTTCTGTTTGTTTTCTGAACCGCCTCTTCAGGGTCTATTTTATAAAAATAAGCCAGTGAAACCAGGGCAAATATCGCGTCCCCTACTTCTTCTTCTATTTCTTTTTTCTTTCCCCCGGCGGCGGCTTTTTTGACTTCCCTGAACTCTTCTTCTGTTTTTTTCAGTATGGACTTTTTGTCCTTCCATTTAAAACCGGCTGACCCTGCTTTTGACTGCAGCCTCCTCGCCCTCAAAAGCGCGGGCATGGCCGAAGGCACGCCCTCCAGCACGGATTTTCTTTTTTTTGTTTCTTTCTTGTGTTTTTCCCAGAAATCCCTGACATGAAAATCTTTTTCAAGCCCCTTTTTTCCGGCAAAAACATGCGGGTGCCTTGTTATAAGTTTTGTGTTTATGCCGTCTATAACCCCGGAAATATCAAAGCTCCCTTTTTCCGCCTCCATCTGCGCGTGAAACACAACCTGCAAAAGCAAATCGCCGAGCTCTTCTTTCATCTCTTTTTTGCTGCCTTTATTAATGGCCTCTATCAGCTCGTAGGCCTCCTCGAGAAGGTAAGGAAGGATTGTTTTATGAGTCTGCTTTCTGTCCCAGGGGCAGCCGTTTTTTCCCCTGAGTTTTTTCATGATTTTCACAAGGCCGCCGAACCCTTTATACTGTTTTGTTTTCACGAACGCCTCCTTTTGGGAAGAAGGAAAACGGACAAAAGCAGAAGGTTAATTATAAGAACCGCGTTGAGCCCCAAAAACAC
>CAZHOD010000304.1:0-2821 GCA_964534075.1 uncultured Spirochaetia bacterium | reverse complement strand
TCCCGCAGGGGCAGGCTGTCGGACAGCCCGGATCCATAAAAATCGGCCTCTCCCCTGCCGTAATTGAAACCCATCCTTATATACACATTATCCCCGGTCATATATTCCATTCCCGCTTTTCCCCCAAATAAAGTAATATTTTGCCGGGTGTAATCATGGCGGTAATCATCCTCCACGTCGACAAACCTTTTTTCCAGATAACCTTCCACGGGAATCCTCAGCCCTACCGGGCTAAAAGCGGCGCCCGCGCTGAGGCCAAGCGATGATAACGCGGACCTTATTGGCGAAGAGCCGGGCCCCCGCGTAAACACGCTGCCCCCCGATGAAAACCACGAAAATTTTATGCCTCCGACAGCACTGCCCAGCGGCCTCCTCGCGGTAAAATTCATCTCATGCCCGGACGCGTTATCAATCCTCTTATATCCGTCCACTACCTCATAATATGCGTTTTGTGTCCCTGCCTTATAGTCGATGACCGTGGAACTCACCCTCTTGTAAACTCCTTCTATAAAGGGAAAAATAGAACCGGATAAAACAGCTTCCGTCCCCCTGTCTTTATACTCCGCGCCCAGCGAAATTGTATAACCCCTGCCGCCGTATTCTTCGGAAACGCTCACAATTTTTACGGAAAGCGGGCCCTCCTCGATTATTTCCCGTAATGTTTCTGTCCCGTAAAACCCCGAAAGAAGCTCCTCCGCGGCTCCCGGCATTTTTTCTTCGAGCCGGGAATCCAGTACTTTCATCCCTGTTGCGCTAAAACCCCGGCCGCGGGGGCGGAGCCCAAAAGCCGCGGCTAGTTTAAGCTTATTACCCGCTTTTAAAGTCGAAGTTACAAGAAAATCCATTTTTGAGTAAACTTTATCGCTGTTTTCTTCTATGCTGTTTTCCACAGGTTCCGAATAATCCACAGATAAAATATTTTCCTTTATCCCCAGGGACGTATAGCCGAAAAAAATACCGGCCGCAACGCTGCTGTTTACTTTCCGTGAATACCCGAAAGAACCGCCACCACGTATAAGCGTATACATGTTTGAAGTTATATCGAATTCCTCTTCACCCCGTTCTGAAACCTCCCCATTATGAAATCCAAAGACGGGTTTTATGAAAAAAGCACTGTTTTTACCGGGATAATATACCAGGGCCTCCGGGTTGTTTTCGCGCCTGTTTATAAAAAACATCTGCCCACGGGCCCTCCCGCTGCCCGGTCCTAAACCGTAACTCGCTTCCCGCGGGAAAAACCCCCAGCTAAAACAGGCGTAATCATTCCTCGGCCTGTATATAAGGGATGAGGTAAAACCATGCGTAAAAAGATCTACGATTGACGAGCCCCCGGGGAGGGTTATTTCCATACCCCCGAGTGCCGCGGCCCTCGCCGGCCCCCCTTCCATAACAGGAGCGCCCGCTGCGGCCGGCCCCGCAAAAACACAGGCGCAGAAAAAAACCATGATAAAAATAATTTTGTTTTTTTTTAGTTTACAAGCGACCTGCAAACCGGCCCACTCTCCCGTTATTTTTTCTTTTATTATAACAAATAAGGGGGACAGATACAGAAAAAACAAAAAAGATAAAAAAATGATTGATCAGCAGGATGCTGAATGCGTTTTAATTTACCAACAGGCAGTAGATTTGTTCTGTTGCCACTTTGTCAAGGTTAATAAAACTCATGCCCGCCGTATACGCTCCCTTTTTTTTGCGGCACCATTCGACCCTGCAAAAAACATCTTCCGCCCTTCCGCTCCCGTTTCCATGAATGCCTACTTTCAAAATACTGCCTTTTAAAAACCTTTTCTCCGCTTCCAGGCACAATCCGCCAAGCGAAATATCTTTGGTTTTTGCCCGCAAAGGGCTCGCGGCCCTGCCGCGGCAGGACACCGGGATATACCCGGCCTCAAATTCTTTTATGTAACGTTTTTGCTCTCTTCTTCCCGCAAGTATGTGTTCCATTTAAACTTCCGCTTCCCTGTATGTTTTTGTTTTTCCCGTTAAAACTTATTTTTTCAGTTCTGAGCAAACCTCAAAATATATTTTATATCTTCTTCAGTAAGGCTTATAAAACTCAGCCCGGCGCTGTATCCCCCGCTTGCCGGCGAGCACCATTCCACTTCACAGAAAGTATTGATTTTAACTGCTTCTCCTCCCGGGGGGATGCCCAGCCGTATTACGCTGCCTTCAAAAATTTTATTTTTCACCTCGAGGCATACTCCGCCGAATGAAATGTTTTTGGTTTTTGCTCTCTCATAGGTCATGGCCATAAGGTCAACACTGTCTGACATGAGTTTATACTCAGCTTCTATTTCTTTTTCATACCGTTTATAAGCCCTTCTTTCATCAGCCTTACCGCTCATCCGGAACCTCCAAAAGAATGTTGTATAATTTTAAACGTTAAACCCTTTTGTGTCAATATATTTTATCATATTTTTATTTTTTTTGCTTTATTTTATACAACAACCGCATCAAAACATGCGGCAAAAAAAAACAAACCCGCGCCGGCCTTATGCTGCGCCTTATATTTTAATCTTATATTTTAAGTTTTAAACTTATTATGTTACATTATTTTAACCAGCCCTTTGTCCCCGGTGTGCTCAAAAACATTATGCATAAGCATTGTGTCTCCTTCCATTCCCGTAAGTTCCGCTATAGCAGTTATTTTCCTGGACCCGTCCTTCATACGCGCCTGCTGTACAATAATATCGACAGCTGATTTTACCTGTTCCCTCACTGCTTTAAGTGGCAAATCCATGCCCGCCATAAGCACCATAACCTCGAGCCTGCTCAAAGCGTCCCTCGGGGTATTGGCGTGCACAGTTGTCATGGAACCTTC
>CAZHOD010000303.1:0-2835 GCA_964534075.1 uncultured Spirochaetia bacterium | reverse complement strand
GATAAATTTTTTCTTTCGCTTTCTATATCGCACTCCTCGCCCTCTATATCGGGCGAAAGCCCCATAAACGCTATTATGATATCGGATTTTTCCGCGGCTCTTTGCGCGGCCAAAAACCCGCCTTTTCCTCCGTCCGCGATACCGCACCCTTTCGCGTAGTTTACCTTTATTTTTCCTTTTGCCTTATTTTTTATCCCGGAAAGCATTGTAACAGGCGAGACAGGCTCCCCGTGATAATTTCCGAGCAGCGCCTTTACATTATCCGCGTTAGGGCCCACCACCGCGAGTGAACCTGTTTTTTCGCTGTCTATAGGTAAAATACCGCTGTTTTCGAGAAGGACAATAGATTTTTTCGCGGAGTCAAGGGCCAGCTTCCTGTTCGCGGGCGAGCAAATTACCGACGCCGGAATTTTAGAATAAACAACGTCCTTTTTTTTATCAAACATGCCGAGCCTGAAACGTACCGTAAACAGCCTCTTTAAAACCCCGTCTATTTTTTCCTCTGTCACAAGGCCAATTGCAGCTGCTTTTTTCATGGCAATAAGCGCTCCGCCGCACTTATCCTCGCAGCAGGTGAGGTCGACACCGTTATTTAAGGCGGCAGCGGCCGCTTCTGTCTCGTTTTTAGCCGATTTATGCCCTTCGTAAATATCTTTAACCGCGCCGCAATCCGAAACCACATAACCCGAAAAACCCCATGAATTCCTGAGCATGCCCGTGATAAGGCCAAAGCTCGCGCTGCACGGCTCGCTGTTGAGCCTGTTGTACGCGGTCATCACTCCGGCTGTTTTTGCCTCCTTAACCGCGGCCTCAAACGCCGGAAAATACGTATCGCGCAGGTCCTTTTCCGGCACCTTCGCGTCAAAACCGCGCCTCCCTTCTTCCGGCCCGCTGTGAGCGGCGAAATGTTTGGCGCATGCCGCCACTTTCAGGTGTTTTTTGTCATTACCCTGAAGCGCCTTTATAAAAGCGGCAGAAAGACGGGATGTAAGGTACGGGTCCTCGCCGTAAGTTTCCTGCCCCCTCCCCCACCTTGGATCCCTGTATATGTTTATGTTAGGCGACCAAAAAGTAAGGCCGTGGTATTGTTTTTTTTTCTCTTCGGCGGTGTAATTATTATACTTTGCCCTTGCTTCGTCTGAAACAGCCCTGCCAACCTCCTTAAGAAGGGCAGCGCTGAATGACGCTGCAAGCCCTATTGCCTGCGGGAAAACAGTTGCCTTTCCGGCGCGCGCCACGCCGTGAAGGCACTCGTTCCACCAGTTATACGCGGGCACTCCCAGCCTTTCGATTTCCGGGGACTCATGGAAAAGCTGTGTGACTTTTTCTTCCACGGTCATTAATGAGACGAGGGCCTCTGCCCTTTCTTCGGCCGGCCGGCCGCTGTCTTTATATGAAATTTTTTCAGCCAATACAACTCTCCGGGCTTATTTTTCCTTAAGGTAATATTTATTTATTGACCAGACAATCCTGCCAAGAGCATTGGACGCCGATTCCGTGCCCTTCCAGACGCTTTCGAGAGCCGGTGTTATTTCCTCTATTACCGCGTCATCCCAGTGGATATGTGAAGGCGGATAGATAACGCGCGGCAGCGCTTTTAAAACAATCGTTTTATTTTCCGGTTTGTTATTATTGAGAAAAGCGGATGAAGCCGCTGTTTCAAGGCGGGCAGGAACCATACACTTTTTCGCGGCTTTTTCCTGGGATTTTTTGTCAACAAGGTATTTTAAAAATTCCCAGGCCAGTTCCTTGTTCTTTGAGTTTTTGAATATAGCGAACCCCGTGGCTGACGCGCTGTACGCCTTTGCCGTGCCGGTTGCCGAGGGAAAAACAGTAATATCCCAGTCAAAATCCGCGGTTTCCCTTAACCCGGGCGCGTCCGTAAGCGGGGCAAAAAACATGGCCGCCTTTCCCTCGATAAACATTTTCATTCTTTCTTCCCTGCCGCCGCCGCCTGCCGCCATCCTTGAGAAATCAGGCATAATGGAATACTCGTGCATCAAATCCGCCCTCGTCTTTACGCCATTTATTACCTCTGACGTGTAAAGAAAACAGCTCGTGGGATTCTTTGTTTTATCGACCAGCCTTCCGTCAAAGGCGTAAATCCAGGGTTTCCAGTAATTTTTTTTGTCCACAAAACCAAACTGTATCACGCGCCCCCTGGAATCCATTTTTACGAGTTTTTTCGCGGTTTCAATGAATTCTTTTATTGTCCAACCGTCCGGGGGGTACGGGACACCCGCCTCGTCAAATATCTGTTTGTTGTAATATACCGCGCACATGGGCGAAATATCACGTGGTATTACGAAAAGTTTTTCTTCCCTTGTAAAATAATCTATTGTTCCTTCGTGAAACTTTTCCGGTTTAAATGAGCTGTCTTTCCGAATATACCGGGTTAAGTCCTCAAGAAGGCCCGCTTCGTAAAAATCCGCGAAATTTTCCGTTGTTATTTTTATTACATCGACCGGCTCGAGCGCCTCTTTCTGCGCCTTTATATCGTCAAAATATGTGGTGAGCGCGGGTGAGCTTTCCCTGTCTATTATTATTTTCATCTCCTTTTTTGCCCTGAGTATGGCGGAATTTACCGGTGAATCCGCCCCTTTCTCGCCGCGGCACTCCATGTAGCGGACCTTCATGCCTCTGTACTTTGCCGCTTTCGGCCTGCATGACACGCTAAAAAAAAGCGAAACCGCCAGAACCATAAAAATTGTATACTTTAAATACTTCATCATACCTCCGATTTTGATTTATGGATTTAAAAAGAATTGTTTACATTTTAATGCCCGCCTGTGAAATGTCAAGGTAAAAAAACAACCTATGTCAACGCCTTCGCCC
>CAZHOD010000302.1:0-2837 GCA_964534075.1 uncultured Spirochaetia bacterium | reverse complement strand
AACCTGTAAAAAACCTATCATCAATAAATTTCTTGTTTTTTTTAAGAACCTATTTTTCATTTCCCATATACCTTTTAACCGCCTTTTCCCACAGCCCTTTCTTTTTAAGTATAAACTCCACGGCCTCCCTGACACATCCCCTGCCTCCGGCTTTGCCCGTCACCATATCAGCCGCCTTTTTTACTTCAGGCACCGCGTCCGCCGGGGCTGCCGCGAAACCGCATTTTTCAAGTACCGGCAGGTCTATAAGCTCGTCTCCCATAAAACATATTTCGCTGTCTCTGAGGCCGAATCTTTTTTTTATTTTTTTATAAGCGTTGATTTTAAAATCGACACCCTGATAAACAACCCTGATTTTAAGCTCTTTCGCCCTCGTTGTAATGGAACCGGAAAACCTGCCGCTTATTATCGCGAACTTAAGCCCTGACAGGCGGCCGAGCGCGAAACCCGTCCCGTCTTTTACCTCGAACCTTTTATATTCGCCCTTTCCGCTGCCCGTAATTATCCCGCCGTCGGTCATAACCCCGTCGACATCCAGTATTATAAGTTTTATTTTTTTTGCCTTTAAAACCGCGCCTTTTTTCATAAAACCACACCCTCTCTCAATATATCATGCAGGTGAAGTATGCCCTTTGGCCTGCCTTTATCATCCGTGACCGCGAGGACGGTTATGGCGTTTTCCTCCATTTTTGACAGGGCGTATATAACAAGTTCCCCGCCGCTTATTGTCCTCGGCCCCTTTGTCATTATATCCCGCATTTTTTTCTCGAAAGGGTCCGGGGTTTTCTCAAGGAGCCTCCTTAAGTCACCGTCGGTGAATATGCCTTCGACCGAACCGTTTTCTCCTTTTACCACCGCGCACCCAAAACGCTTGTTGGTTATTTCGACAAGCGCGCCTTTAAGTTCTGTATCCGGTGTTACAAGGGGTAGCTCTTCCCCTGTATGCATGATGTCCTTGACCTTCAAAACAAGCCTTTTCCCCAGCGCCCCGCCGGGATGCAGGCGCGCGAAATCATCTTTGCTGAAATTCTTAATTTTAAGAAGAGCGACCGCCAGCGCGTCGCCTATGGCAAGCTGCACTATCGTGGAGGCGGTCGGCGCGAGGCCCATGGGGCATGCCTCTTTTTCAACTGATGAGTCCAAAACGCAGGCCGCTTTTTTCGCCAGCGAAGACCCTGTTTTCCCGGTTATCGCTATAACCGGCACTTTTAGCCGGTCAAAATGCGGGAGCATCTCCAGAACCTCGTCGGTCTCGCCGCTCTGCGATATTAAGACAGCCGCGTCGGCGTCCATAACTATTCCCATATCCCCGTGGACCGCCTCGACGGGGTGCAAAAACATGGAAGGGGTGCCTGTGGATGAAAAAGTAGCGGATATTTTATTCCCTATGAGCCCGGATTTTCCTATCCCCGAAACTACAACCTTTCCGCTGCATTTTTCGAGTATTTTGACTGCCTTTTCAAAATCCGCCCCTATCCTTTTCGCCGCTTCCTTTATAGACAGGGACTCGGCCTCAAGTACATTTTTAATTTCGTCCCTTATTTTCATTTCAGCGCCTCTTGTTTTTCTTCTATATACCATATCCTGGCGCAGTTCTCGCATGTATGTATCGCGTTGTTCTTTTTGACCTCTATAACAGCCTGGGGCCTTACGGTCATGCTGCAGCCTCCGCACCTCCCGTTGCCTTCTTTGTCCACAATCAGCCGGGCGAGGGCTTGTCCGTCCTTGTTTACCCTTATTCTTTCATACCTCTCGTACCACAGTTTATCTATACCCTCCGCGATTTTGTCCCGCTCCTGCTTTTTCCCGGACAAAACACCTTCCTTTTCCTTTATCTTCTCCTCGAGTTCTTTTATGCCGGATTCTATTTCTTTTTTCTCCTTTTCCATCTCTTTTCCCTGAAATTTTATCCAGTCGCCTACTTCCTCTTCTTCTTCCATAATTTTTAGTTCCCTGTCCTCAAGCTCCTCTATTTCCTTTTTTATCCTGTCCATCCCGTCCTGCAGCGCCTTATAAGCTTCATTGGTGCTGACTTCGGATGTCTGGCTGTCTTTCTTTTTTATCCCTTCTTCCTTTTCCTTTATGGTAACGTCTATATCAGCCCTCTGTTTCCTGAAATCATTCAGCCTGTCTTTTTTTTCGCTGAAGAGCTTTTCGCTCTCCTCTATCATGCTGTTTTTCTCCTCTATACCCTGTAGAAAACTCTTTTTTTCGTTTTCTTCGTTCAGTATATCGGAATCCGATTTATGAAGCAGGATAAGTTTTTCAAGTATTTCCGGTTCTTTCATTCTGTCCCTCCTGAGTCAGATTTTTAACGGGCCCGCGGGCCCTCAAATAAAAAAGCCGCGCAGCCCGGCAGGCTGCGCGGCTTTTATTCACCGTTGTTGCCCTCAACCTTCTATGTTAACGATGCCGAACCGCTTCATGCCGGCCAGCCCGCCTTTTATAAAATTCCACTTAGACATGTAGTGTATAAGCATAAATTTAAAAAGTTTTTTCTTTGGTTTCATCTTCCATACCGGCCGGAAAAACTTTATCTTGAATATACCGGCGAGTACTAAAAGAGCGGCAGGGACGGGCCAGTATTGTATCAAAAGCCCGGCGCCTTTTCCCATAACTGCCATAACCGCCGTGGTAATGATAAAAGCCAGTGAAAAAACAGTAAAAAGCCAAAAATCGGATATATAAACTATACCCGGCCTGAAAAACGGAATTGAAAAGCCGAACCCGCCGAAACAATCGAACCAGACCTCAAGCACCTTTTTGGCGTGTTTTTTAATAAGGAGCGGGTGGCCGAAGCCGTACCCGTAAAGCTGTTTATAAAAAAGTTTCGGCGT
>CAZHOD010000301.1:0-2851 GCA_964534075.1 uncultured Spirochaetia bacterium | reverse complement strand
TAAAGGCACGCAGCCATCAACCTTCGCTAAAGCTTCCACCTCCGCCTTTCAGGCTATGGCGGACAAGTAAAGGCTGCGGTTACAAAAGCCATAATACCCCTACCATAACTGAGGCGTTACTGCCGCTTGTATTTTTTGCTTTACAAATAATCACGTATATGCTATAAATTAGACACTCAGAAATACGCTGGGGATTCCGAGTAGCCGACGATTCCCCCGGCTTTTTTTACAGGATCATGGCTTCCTGTTTTTTTCTGAAAATGAAAATAAACTTCAATGAAAGGCGGTAACAGTATGGCTTTACTTAGAGATACAAAAAAGAAACTTATAGAAAATTTTAAGACTCATGAAAAAGACACGGGTTCGCCCGAGGTTCAGGTGGCCATACTTACGGAAAAGATTAATTATCTTACCGAGCACCTCAAAAAACACAAAAAAGACGTGCATTCGAGGCAGGGGCTGCTCCAGATGGTCAATAAAAGACGCAGGCTTCTTGATTACCTTAAGAACAATGATTATAACAGGTATCAGAGCCTTATAGATAAATTAAAATTGAGAAAGTAGGAGAATTATGAAAGAACACACAATCAAAGAAATTGAAGTAGATGGAAAGAAAATCACCATAGAAACAGGGCGCATAGCGAAACAGGCCAACGGAGCGGTTATCGTAAGGTGCGGGGACACCATGGTTCTTTGCACCGCGTGCGCGTCAAAAGAACCCCGTGAGGGAGCCGGTTTTTTCCCTCTTACCGTAGAATACAGGGAAAAATTTTACGCGGCCGGCAAAATACCCGGCGGGTTCTTCAAAAGGGAAGGAAGGCCAAGAGAAAAAGAAGTACTCATCGCGAGGATGATAGACAGGCCGTTAAGGCCCCTTTTTCCCGACGGGCTTTATTATGAAGTGCAGATTACAGCCACAGTGATTTCTTCTGACAGGGAAAACGACGCTGAAGCGCTTTCCATAACAGGCGCGGCCGCGGCCCTTGAGATATCGGATATTCCGTTCGCGGGCCCGGTGGCAGCGGCCAAAGTAGGAAGGGTAGGCGGAAAAATTATCACAAACCCAACAAACAGCGAAATGGAAAAAAGCGACCTCGATGTCACGGTGGCAGGAACCGCTGAAGCGGTTACCATGGTCGAAGGAGAAATAAAACAGATTTCGGAAGAAGATATGCTCTCGGTTATAGAAGCCGGGCATAAGGCGGTAAATCAGGTAGCTTTAAAAATAAAAGAATTGAAGGAAGAGGCGGGCAAAGAAAAGAAGGAATTCGAGCTGAAAACACCTCCTCCCGAACTTGCGGAAAAGGTTAAAACCGCTGCCGAACCCATAATGGAAGAAGCAATGAAGGCAGAGAATAAAATAAAAAGGCAGGACAGGCTGGCGGAAGCTAAAAAAGAAATAGTTAAAAAACTTAAGGAAGAGATGGGAGACGCGTTCGGCGAAAAAAAATCCGATATCAACTCGCTTCTCGAGGAGATAGAAGCCGGGATAATAAGAAACTCGATAGCAAAGGACAGGATAAGGGCAGACGGAAGGCAATTCGATGAAATAAGGCCCGTCGACTGCTCGGTTGGCGTACTTCCAAGGACCCACGGTTCCTCTCTTTTTACCAGGGGGCAGACACAGGCCATGGTAGTCGCGACCCTGGGCGCGGAGGACGACGCCCAGCGGCTGGATGAGCTCGAAGGCGATTCTTTAAAAAAGTTTTATCTCCAGTACAATTTTCCGCCGTATTCTGTGGGAGAAACCGGAAGGATGGGAACCGGAAGAAGGGAAATAGGGCACGGCAACCTCGCGGAAAGGGCGATAAAGCCTGTAATGCCCTCAATAGAACAATTCCCGTATACTGTTCAGGTTGTATCCGATATAACTGAGTCAAACGGGTCCTCTTCGATGGCATCTGTATGCGGCGCGTCCCTGGCCCTTATGGACGCGGGAATCCCCGTGACAAAACCGGTCGCGGGAATAGCAATGGGGCTGATTAAGGAAAACGATGAATTTATCGTGCTCACGGACATACAGGGAGCGGAGGACCATTTCGGGGACATGGATTTCAAGGTTGCCGGAACAGAGGACGGGATTTCCGCCATACAAATGGATATTAAAATAAACGGCGTTACCATGGAGATAATGAAAAAGGCGCTCGATGAGGCAAAAAAAGCCAGGTTGTTTATACTGAAGGAAAAAATGGAGCCGACAATAGGCGCGCCTAAAAAAGAACTTTCGCAATACGCCCCCCAGATGAAGGTTATAAAAATAAGCAAGGACAGGATAAAGGACCTTATCGGCCCGGGCGGTAAGAACATAAAAAAGCTTGTCGAGGAAACAGACGCCAAGATAGATGTCGAGCAGGACGGTAATGTGCGGGTTTTTGCCATGGACGAGAGCGTCATGCAGTACACCGCCGACAGGATAAAAAAATTGACCGCGGAGGCGGAAGAAGGGATGATTTACAGGGGAGAAGTAAAGAAAATAATGCCTTTCGGGGCTTTTGTGGAGGTCCTGCCCGGACAGGAAGGGCTTGTTCATATATCGCAGATAGCGCAGGAAAGAGTCGAGAAAGTAGAAGATTACCTGCAGGAAGGGCAGGAAGTTTATACCAAGGTAAGGGAGATAGACAAAAGAACCGGAAAAATTTCTCTTACAATGAAGGATGTCGAACAGAAAGACCCTGAATAACAGACAGAAAAAAATCAGATAAACAAAAAAAGCCCGCGGGAATAATACCGCGGGCTTTTTTTTACGGGATTTAACTGTCTTTATATGAATCTTTTGCTGTATCTTGCTGTAACGCGTCAGTTATGGTGGCGCATTTCGGTTTTTGTAGGCGCAACCTTTCAGGTTGCGGTA
>CAZHOD010000300.1:0-2859 GCA_964534075.1 uncultured Spirochaetia bacterium | reverse complement strand
CATAGCGCAGATAGAGATGCTGAACATGGGAACCTCGGAAATACCCGTGCCCACTCGATATTTCAGGGAAGCCTCCTCGATTAATTTCTCGCGGAGCGTAAAATACGGGTTTCAGACACTGGGCGTCATGGCGCAGTTCGTGCTTCACAGGGCAGGAATAAAAAAATACGATAAATTCAGCAAAAAACTTTTTGATGTTATCAGCCCTCATTACGTAAAAGAGATTAAGGCGGGCGGGGGCCGCGGCGGCGAAAAAAAAAGAAAAAAGAAACGCGCCGCGCCCGTAAAAAGAAACAAAAATAAAAGAACGGGGCGGAAAAATAAAAAAAGAGGCAGGGTGAAAATTGCTTAAAAAGAAAAGGTTCTGGCTGGGCCTTGTTTTTACGGTTGTTTTCCTTTATTTTGTGCTCAGGGGAATCGATTTTAAAAAACTCTGGGAAATAATAAGGGATATAGACATAACTCTGCTTACTATTGCAGCCGCCATTTACATATTCGGTTATTACATAAGGGCGGTGAGGTGGCACTACCTTTTAAAACATATAAAGCGCTTTAAGGCTTCCGCGCTTTTTCCTTACCTTGTCATGGGATTTATGTTCAACAATATCCTGCCGGCAAGGATGGGAGAGTTTATAAGGGCTTACCTTACGGGCATGAAAAAAGGAATATCAAAGGCCTCGGTTTTCGCTACCGTAATAATAGAGAGGGTATTCGACGGGCTCGTCATGATATTTTATTTTATACTCGGCTACAAAGCGTTTAATGTCATAAGCGAAACTACGAGCAAAATGCTGACGCTGGAAGGCGGGGTCGAGATGGAGGTTAGTATTTTTAAAAACTGGCTGGGGGTATTCGCCCTGGCAGGGAGTTTTATTTTTGTGGGCGTTTTCGTACTCAGTTTTTTCCTTATTCACAAAAAGGCCGCCACGATAAATTTTCTTCATTTTTTCGTGAAAAAATTTCCCGCGAAATTCGGAGAAATTTTTAACAGGATAATAGACATGTTCATAGAGGGGCTGGGGGTTTTGAGGTACAAAAGGGAGCTTTTTACCGCGTTTTTTTATTCCGCCGCGGCCTGGACAGTGGAGGTTTTTACCTACTGGCTCATGGCGCAGGCAATGGGCATAGAGGTAAATTTTTATCTCGTGTGTCTTATTATGGCGGTGGCGAACTTCGCGATTATGGCGCCGTCGACATCCGGAGGTATAGGGCCGTTCGAGTTTTTCGGCGTGGGTGTTATGCTGCTTTTTGCTTATGAAAAAGAGACAGCGGTCGCGTATATATTCGTTATTCACGCCATGATACTCCTTCCGATAATTGCCCTTGGACTCATATTTTTTATAAAGGAAGGTTTCGATATGAGAAAAATAATAAAATCAAAGGAGGTAGAGGAAAATGCGTAGGAAAATTTTTCTTGTTTCAGTGCTCGCTCTTTTCGCGGCTTTTGCCGCGGGATGCGAGGCAGAAGAGCAGTCTTCGGAAAACAGCCCAAAACCACAGGAGGGCATGAAAATCCAAAAGAAAGCCGGTGAAAAAATGGCGGTAATTGAGACAAACAGGGGGGTAATTAAGTTTAAGTTTTACCCTGAGGACGCGCCCAACACAGTGGCGAATTTTATCAAACTGGCAGAGAAAGATTTTTACGACGGCCTGACCTTCCACAGGGTAGTGCCCGGGTTTGTTGTTCAGGGCGGGGACCCCGCGGGCAACGGAACCGGCGGCCCCGGATATACAATAAAAGCCGAGTTCAATGACAGAAAACACCTCAAAGGCACGGTGGCAATGGCAAGAGCCGGGCACCCGGATTCCGCGGGGAGCCAGTTTTATATATGCCTGGCGCCGCAGCCCGCGCTCGACGGCAAATACACCGTTTTCGGGCAGGTCACAGAGGGTATGGACGTAGTTCATGAAATAGAAAAAGGCGATAAGATGAAAAAGGTTTATATAAAATAAAATTAAAAAAGCAAAATTCAAAAATACATATTAAAAATTGATAAAAAATGCATGATTAAAATTTAGAGTTAAGATTGAAAAATTAACATTAAAGAGCGAAGGTCAAAACTCAAAAAGCAAACAGGCGGGGCGGGAAAAGAGAGCGCGATGTAAATATAAAACGGTAATATGAATTTGTTTTCTAATGAGGAGGGAAATCGGTTGCTGCGGCAGGTGAAAAATTGGATAAAAACATTTTAAAACATAAAAACCTTTTATTATTTTCAATAATTGTAGTCGGCGCGCTGCTGCGGATTTCCCTGCTGGGACAGCACAGGTTCCATGGGGATGAGGCGCTTTACGCGTACTGGGCAATGGATATGGCGGAAAAAAGCAGCCTGTATGTCGGGTATGCTTTTTTGCTGGATAAACCGCCTGTATTTATGCTGATAGCTGCCCTGTTTTATTCGGTGATGCCGGTGAGTGAAATATTTGCCGAGCTTCCGAATATAATCGCGGGTATTTTAAGTATATACTTTATTTACAAAATCGCTTCGTATTATTTTAACAATATATATGCGGCGTTTTTGGCAACGCTCATTTACTCGCTTGCGCCGGTAAATATTTTATTCTCAGCCACTGCTTTTACAGACCCGTTGATGGTTTTTTTCGGGCTTGCAGGGCTTTTTTTTCTTTTGCGGGGTAGATATTTCGCTTTCGGAGCGGTTTTGGGTTTGGCGCTCGGCACAAAGCAGTTTGCCGTATTTTTGCTCCCGTTGTTTTTAGCCGTTATCATAAGGGATATTCTCGTTAAAAAAGATGTGAACATAAAACAGCTTGTGAAAAGAGGAGCGGCGGGATTTATAATTATTTTTTGGCTCTTCGTGATTTCGTGTGGGTAAATTATACCACAGAAAACACAAAAAT
>CAZHOD010000299.1:0-2879 GCA_964534075.1 uncultured Spirochaetia bacterium | reverse complement strand
AATAAAAAAGGATTTATTTACGGAATGAGAGAAGCTTTGCCCCGAATGGTGAATGAATATATCAGGGGCAGGAGGATGAAAAAGGTATCAACTGATTTTTCATTCCCGGAATTTAAATTTGATGAAATGATAAAAATTTACAAAAAAAACCTTAAAGATATAAAAGTTAAGTATGTGATGTTTGGGCACGCCGGAAACAATAACATACATATTAATTTTTTGCCGTCATGCAAAAAAGAATATGATGAATCAAAATTATTATATAAAAATATTGTTGAAGATGTAGCCGCAGCCGGTGGATGCGTCTCCGCTGAGCATGGTATAGGGAAACTCAAACGGGAATATTTTTACATTATGTATTCACGCGGGGAAATAGAAGCGATGAAAAAAGTGAAAAAGGCCCTTGATTATAAAGGTGTTTGTGGAAAAGGCAATATTTTTTATGATTGATTCTGCCGGAGGCCCGCTGTGAAAAGAGTGTTAACGGAAAAACTCACTGAAAACAGTAAAGTGGCTATTGATATTTATGACGAAGAGGGAAGGCAGCTGTTGAAGAAGGGAGTTAAATCCGGGCAAGATACGGTTAAAAAACTTAAAAAATTCAATATACCTTTTGTGTATGTTGAAGATCCGGAAATACAGCACAGCGTGGTATACGGAACCGGGCTTATCTCCGAATTGTTGAAAGTGCTGCATAATTTTATTTTGTCAAAAGGTGAAAACAGCGCGATAGCGGGAAAATATAATATAGAAGAAATCAGGAAAATAGTTAAATACAATAATATAACGGGAAGTAAAATTGCGTATGCGCATGTATTCAAATACTTTATGGGGAAGATGGCGGACGTTCTGAAACCCGGCGTGTTTTATGATTTTTTAGATTACAGGACCGTAAAAACATACCTTCCTTTTCACTCCGTTAATACCGCCGCTATAAGCATGTTGCTGGGGTATAATATGGGGCTCGGGAAAGAGGAGCTAATAGATATGGGCGCGGGGGCCCTGCTTTCCGACTATTCCATGCGGCGTTATGATTTCACAGAGTCCCGAAAAGAGCTCGATTCACCGGAAAAAGAGGAAATGCGGGAGCATACTTATTTATCATTCGACAATATCAGGAAGATATACGGCCTTTCATCGAGGTCGGCCCTTGTGGCCTATCAGCATCACGAGCGCTATAACGGAAGCGGTTACCCGAAAAAACTGGCGGATAAGAAAATCGCGGGGTTGAGCAGGATTGTTTCCGCCGCCGATGTATACGACGCCCTTATAAGCAAAAGGCCGTTTCGGCCGGCCTATCGGCCCGATGAGGCGTGGGAATATATCGCGGATAATAAAGGGATACTTTTTGAACCGGATGTTGTTTCTGTGTTTAAAAAATCAATAGCCAAATACCTGCCCGGTGACAGGGTGCTATTGTCTGACGGATCGCGAGCCGGGGTTATAAAAAATAATCCGGGTAATATGGAGGAGCCGGTTATAAAAATAATTGAAAAAAAAGGAAGAAGTGATATAATCACAGCAGCAGAAAAAAAGGGAAAGCCGTCAATTATAAAAATTACAGAAAGCATAAGGTGAAACAGAAGTATGGGAAAAATCATAGCTGTTGTAAACCAGAAAGGCGGTGTGGGCAAGACGACGACCACGGTTAACGCGGCAAGCTGCATGGCGTCACTCGATAAAAAGGTGCTGGTTGTGGATATAGACCCCCAGGGGAATTCGACGTTGGGGCTGGGTTTTGACAAAGAGTCAGAAGACAAAAATATTTACGGCATACTGATGGAAGAAACACCGGTAAAACCGGTTATTAAGGAGGCCTCTTTTAAAAACCTTTCATTAATACCTTCCAATATAGACCTGACCGGCGCGGAAGTTGAGCTTGTTTCCCTGGAAAACAGGGAAAAACGCCTTAAAAACGCGCTTGAACAAATAAGGATATATTATGACTATGTATTTATTGACGCTCCGCCGTCCCTCGGATTTTTAACATTAAACGCGCTTACCGCGGCGGATTCGGTAATAATCCCCATCCAGTGCGAATTTTACGCGCTGGACGGGCTGGGGCAGCTTTTTAAGA
This sequence comes from uncultured Spirochaetia bacterium, assembly GCA_964534075.1. Lineage (GTDB taxonomy): Bacteria > Oederibacteriota > PGYV01 > PGYV01 > CAYTNY01 > CAZHOD01. The sequence goes on along the minus strand of CAZHOD010000299.1, from coordinate 802 downwards.
CCATCGAGGTTGTAAGGGGCAACCTGAACCCGGGCCTTTTTATCGAGGGCGTGCTGATAACGATGTTTGACCCAAGGACGAATTTAGCCATGCAGGTAGTAGACGAAATTAAAAAGAAATTCAAAGACAGGGTATATGATACTATGATACCAAGAAACATCAGGCTTTCTGAGGCGCCGAGCTTTGGGCAGCCTATAGATGTTTACGATAAAAGCTCCAGGGGCGCCAGGGCTTATGAAGCGCTGGCCCTGGAAATTACGGGCATGAACGAGGATGCCGCGTTAAAGAGAGGTGGCTGATTATGGCAAGGCAGGCTCTGGGAAAAGGACTTGACGCGTTGATTCCGGGCGCTAAAAAATACAGGGGAGGGGCAAAAGGAATAAGCGAATTAAGGATTTCCGATATAAAGCCAAACCCCCAGCAGCCCAGAAAAACTTTTACCCCGGAAAAAATGAGCGAACTTATTAATTCTGTAAAGGAAAGAGGTGTGATTACCCCGATTATAGCCACCCAGAGGGCCGGTTTGAAAACTATACCGGCCATAATAAAAAATGTTACAGCCACGGAGCAGTTAGCCCTGGCAATAACGGAAAATATACAAAGAGAAGACCTTAATCCCGTAGAAGAGGCGGGGGGATATAAAAATCTGATGGAAATAAAAGGATTTACACAGGAAAAACTGGCTGATGAACTCGGCAGGAACAGGGCCACGGTAGCGAATCTGCTGAGGCTGCTGAAACTTCCCGACAGCATACTCAAATATATAGTAGGCGGGGAAATAACCGGCGGACATGCCAAAATT